>JBBTRE010000001.1:0-14081 GCA_038065375.1 Patescibacteria group bacterium
TCAGTGGCAGAGCAACTCCATGGTAAGGAGTAGGTCGTCGGTTCAATCCCGACCATCGGCTCAAAAATTTCTTTAGGAAATTTTTGTCCTGAGCGAAGTTGAGGGACCTCATTGATTTTTATTAAGGAATTTTATATATTAATGTAGTCCCGATGAGATAACGCTTTGCGTATCTAACGGGACGCTCATGTTTGTAGATAAATTTTTATCGCTAAGCATGAGTTAAAAAAAATAAACAAACATGAGCGAATCAAAATTTTCTAAAAATTTATTAAAGCTTCGTTGTGATGTCTGTAAAATGGTTAACTATTATACTCGTAAGAATAAGAAACTTGTTGAGCGGAAGATTACAATGAGCAAATTCTGCAAGCATTGCCGGAAACACGCGGTTCATAAAGAAGCGAAAAAATAATCCGCCAGTTGGCGGGTTATTTTTTTTAAGTTAGTATATTTATTGAAGGGGGTGTCGTCCAACGGCAGGACTCTGGTCTCCAAAACCAGGTATTACGGTTCGAATCCGTACGCCCCCGCCTTCGCTCCGCCGAAGCTCGCAAGAGCGGAGGCGAGCTTCGCCAGAGCTAGGCGTGGCAAAGCCCGCCTAGACACGCGAAAGTGGGAAAGACAAATATGTATTATGTTTATAGCTTAAAGTGTAAAGACGGTTATTATGTCGGTTGCGCAAATGACCTTGAGGATAGATTAAGCAGGCATCAAAAGGGTTATGTCCCCGCAACGGCGAGTCGCTTACCGGTGAAATTGGATTTTTATTTTGCCACCGAAGATAAATATAAAGCATTTGAATTTGAGCGATATCTTAAATCAGGTTCTGGGCGAGCGTTTATAAATAAACACTTTGTTTAGTCATCGACATTTCTTATCGAGAGACTAATACTGCCCGCAAAAGTTTGCTATAATAACTCTATGAAAAAAACAGTAATTATTATTGCGGGCGTAGTGTTGGTTGTGGCGGTTTATGTAATGTCGGTTTACAACGGACTCATCACGAAACGAGAAGCAGTTGATAATCAGTGGGCTCAAGTGGAAACTCAATATCAGCGAAGACTGGATCTGATTCCGAATCTCGTTGAGTCAGTTAAGGGCGTGATGAAGCAGGAGCAGACCATCTTTACCGCGTTGGCCGATGCCAGAACTCGTTATGCCGGTGCGACTACTATCAATGATAAAGCCGCCGCCGCGACCGGAGTGGAGAGCGCATTCGGGAGATTGCTCGCGATTATGGAAAATTATCCTCAATTGAAATCTTCGGAGAATGTGCAGACTTTGATGGTTCAATTGGAAGGCACAGAAAATCGGGTTAGCGTTGAGAGGAAGAGATTTAACGACAACGTCCGCGTTTTGAATGTTTCCATTAAAACCTTCCCGAGTAGTTTAGTGGCCGGTATTTTCGGTTTCGCGCAAAGAAATTACTTTGAGGCCGCGGCCGGCGCCGAGAACGCTCCAGCGGTGAAGTTTTAGTTTTGTAAAATAATGGGTAAAATTTCACGACTCACTAGAGTCTTTCTTGTCCTCGCGTTTTTGCCTTCTCTCGCCCTGGCATATTCCAGCCCCGGCAAACCAACGGGCTTCGTTAATGATTTTGCCGGAGTTTTAACCGGTGACCAGCGTCTTCAGATTGAAAATCAGCTGGTGGAATTTCAGGAGAATAATAATGCCGAGATTGCCGTCGTCACTATCAAAAGTTTGGACGGCGATACGGTTGAGAATTACGCCTCCGAGCTTTTCCGGGAATGGGGGATCGGTCAGAAAGGTAAAGACAACGGCGTCCTTTTTCTGATAGCGGTTGAGGATCGCGAAATGCGGATTGAAGTCGGTTATGGATTGGAAGGATTGCTTACTGACGCCCAAACCTATTGGATACAGCAGAATGTGGTTGTGCCGGCTTTCCGGAACAATGATTTTTATTCCGGTATATCCGGGGCAACCCAAAAGATTATCGCGGCGGTGAATCAGGAAGAAACTATCCCTAGTGAGAATCCGGCAGGTAATCCATCCTTTGATCTTGAGTCTTTTGGCTGGCTTATTTTTATAGTTCCGATTTGGCTGGCGAGAATCTTGGGGCGTTCAAAATCTTGGTGGCTTGGCGGTGTTCTGGGCGGAGCGGGTGGTCTGGTTTTGGGGCTAGTCTACGGATTTTTATACACCGGGGCTATCTCAATGATTCTTCTCGTACCCGTCGGTCTGCTGTTCGATCTTTTTGTCTCGCGTGGATATCAGAGGGGAAAAGCGACCGGTCATTTTCCCTGGTGGATTGGCGGAGGAAGAGGGGGGCATGGGGGCGGTTTCGGGGGTTTCGGCGGCTTTGGCGGCGGCGGCTCCGGCGGCGGCGGGTCCAGTAGCAGATGGTAGGGGCTCATCGGCATTTCTTCCAGGAACCCGGTCCGGCTAGAAAAAATACATTCGCTCCAGTCTATTTTTGGGATGAAATTAATAATAGGAATTAATTTCTTAACCAAAAATCATCCCTCCGCTCATTATTTTGGACTAGCCTCCCCTTATGGTTCCTGGAGAAGAAATACCGATTCGCTTTGTTACAATGAAATTAATGTTCAAGTTTTTTAGTAGAAAATCCACCTTATTTTGTTTCTCGCCGCTGGTAATGGTGATTACTTTCACCGTTGAGATTATCTTGGCTCTATATATTATCGTTCGGTACAGAATGACTAAATTTGGCCGGACGGCGGCTTTACTCTTAGTCCTTCTTGCCACATTTCAGGTGGCGGAATATCTGATCTGCGCCGGCAGCCCCAACGCTCTTTTGTGGTCCCGGATAGGATTCGTGGCGATTACTCTTTTACCACTGGTTGGTCTTTATTTAGTTTCGCAGTTAAGTCACCGGACTCATTTCCTTAAATTGGGATACGTGGCCGCCATTTTGTATGTGATTTATTTTATGTTTGCTCCTAAAGCGATCACTGGAGCTTTTTGCGGAGGAAACTACGTGATTTTTAATTCTTCTCAAGTTTTGTACGGCTTTTACGGGTTTTATTATTTCGGTTTTCTGATGCTGGGAATTTGGGAGGCGTTGGAAAAAATATCCGAGACGCGCAAGTCGGCCGTGACTAGGAAAATCCTTCTTTGGTTTATTGTTGGTTATCTATCTTTCACTTTGCCGATGGGAGTTATTTTCATAATTTCTCCGGATACGAGAAACGCGCTGGCCTCCATAATGTGCGGGTTTGCGATTATTTTTGCTCTGATTTTGGCTCTGAAGATTGTGCCGGCGTATCATTCATCAAAAAAATAAAACCGCCAGATGGCGGTTTTTCTATTGATTAGACATTGGAAGGCGGGCCGAATGTGCCGAATCCTTGAATTTCCAGGTCGGGCCAGACGCCGCCAACTCCGGGAAGTTTGCTGATGGTGGCCATCTTCTTCTTTGGGATCCTCCCGACGACAAGCAGATATTTTTGCGATCCTTTGGTCATTAGGACCGAGCCCCATCTGGTATTCCGGATGAAGCCGGCCTTTTTCAGAGATTTGAGAATCTTCCAGGACGATTCGTTGGAAATTTCCACCATGACCTTAATCATATCCAAGTTAGTCTTCTCCCATCGCGAAGTTCGGCGGCCCGGAGCAGTTATTGCCTTGGGCGTTCATGGTGCCGGCCTCGCGGCGCTCCTTGATGATCTTTTCAATCGCGGTTTTCTTGGCGCATTCAAAGCCATATGCCGACATCGTCAGAAAGCTACAAGTCTTTTCCCCTTTGCCAAGGCCACAAACTTTTTCTACCTGCTTATCGCTAAGAATCGGCATTACCGCTGTCTCCTTTTTAGAACTGGATACAAGATAGCATCAAGCGAATGATTAATCAAATAAAAACACCCCGCACCTAGTTAGAGGTTAAAAACCTCCGTAGGTGCGGGGCGTTGGTCTGCAGTTTTTGCATGGCCGATAGCCGGCCGTTATCGCGTCCTGCCAGGTCAAAAAGAAAACTCGGTTTTCTTTTTTCATTCTCATCCCGGATTTGCAATCCAGTCGGCCGAAGATCTTTCCCGGTTTCCATCCGGCGTACTTGCCTGGAGTAAGACTCTCAATGATTTGGTTTTTCTTAAGGACTCGGTAAATCTTAGTCTTGAGCATCTTCACTCGGTCTTGCGTCAGGTTCGCCTTGGGCGTCAAATCTTTCGCAGAATTTCTTCGCGGTTTCCAGGATGCGGTCTTTTTGCCACAAGCCATCAACTAGGTGTTTCGGGAAAATGGATTTTCCGTTGAGCGCGCCGAGCAGTCCGCCGACGATTGAGCCGTTGCTATCGGTGTCGCCGCCAGCGCTGACTACTTCATAAAGTGTTTCAATGCTATCGGGCGCTTTCAGGAAGAAGGCATAGCTGAAGGGCAGGGAATTGTAGACATAAGAAGTTCCCTGACCGAAAGCATCGGAAATTTCCTTGGCGCTTTTCTTGGTCCAATCTTCCTTTTCCAGTTCAATCATCCGATCGGGGAAGCGGTCGGTTTCAAATCCGCCCGGATCCAGAATTGGTCTATCGGCCATCGCGCTCATCATTCGCACCCGCATTTTAAAAACGGCTCGTGAAAATCCTTTGTGGGTCCGCAGACAATAATAAATGGCGTGGGTGTGAGCGTGAGTCGCGGAGAAGGCCATGCGGGTGTGGTGAGTCATGCAGGTGATCTCCACCTGTTTTTCTACCAATTCACCGGTGGAGACGCGGGGTTGGATCGGTTTCTCGTAGTGAGCGGCAATATAAGCCGCGACGGGAGCGATTTTCATTACCACGCCATTGCCCATGCCATATCCCGGCTTGCCCGCCGTGGTGGGTTTGCTCGGGAATCCGGAATCAACCCAGCTCATTCCTCCCTGCAATCTTTTTACAGCATCGCGGGTACTGCCTCCCCAGCCAACGTCGGTTTGTTCCAGCGCTTTTACATGCCGTTTCGCCAGATCTTTCATATCAATCTTTCCTTGCGCGATTAACGATTCGGCCATCACCAGAGTCAGCTGGGTATCATCTGTCCACATTCCCTTGCGCAGTTTCCCCGAAAACCATTTATGGTTACCCGGGTCCAGATAATCCTCAACGCGTCCGTGTTGCTGTTTGATTTCTTCTAGAGTCCATTGCTCTACCGGCATTCCCAGCGCGTCGCCGATGGCAATCCCCAAAAACATTCCTTCAATCTTGTCTTTCCAGACGTCGTTATCCACTTTCCGCCTCTTAAATGTTCTGGCTACATTTTACTAAAGATTTTCAATAAATTCCAGGTATAAAAAGCCCCGACTAGTGTCGGGGCTTGGTTACCTCTTGAGCTTAAAAATTGTCCGGACGGAAATATGTGGACGGATAGTCCTCTCGTCAAAGTTGGCCAGTCCCGGATCCAGCAGAAAAATGTTCGCGGCGGCGTTCTTGGCCGCCGCCCGGCAACTCTGTCGGAATCCGCCAACTTTGACCTGAAAAACGTTCCTCATAGCGCTAGCGGCTCCGGCGACCTTCATCTCTTGAGGCATACTATCTTCTCCTTTTATTCTTATCTGGTACCGGATACTAGGGTAGCAGACGGGGCTAAATAAATCAAGTGATTTAGCCGAGTCGGGATTTTTTGGATTTCTTTAATATCTGAAATTCTATCCGTTTTAATCTTCTACGATTCCCTAATCACTAATAACTAGTCGCTAATCCCTGCCTGCCGGCAATACCAGCTGTCCGTAGATTTCTAGTTTTTTCTCGCGGAACAATTCAAAAATTATTTTTGCGGTCTGTTCTTTGGAAGTCCCAAATTTTTTCGCCAACTGGGACACCGTGAAATGATCTCCGGCGGGTGGCCGGCCTTGGAGCGCCTTCAGTATCTTTTGCCGGAGCGCCTGTTTGCGCAAATTTTTTCTCGCGAAAGTTCTGATATTAAAAATAACTTTCTTTATTGATAATTTCCAGTATTTGCCCTATAGTAACCTTGTTCATTGAAAAATCGATAGGAGAAAGGAAAAAACATGGAGCTTCCTTCTAAGATCAAGGTTGGTTTGGTATCCGGTCTCTATTATGGAAGTCCGGGATGCCGTATGGGTCTTTGGAAATTGGGCTTTGAACGTTTGAAGGCGGATGGCACGAACTATAATATTCTCTTGGGCGGACTGGTTGACGGAAAAAGTTTGGAAGCTGAACTGCGAATCCGCATTAAGAAAGATAAGGAAGAGGCCAGCGCCAAAGGAATTAAAGCAGAAGATCACGCTACTCTGAGGAAAAAGTTTATTGAAGAGGTTGCCCAGATTCTGAAGGAAAATATTCCGGTAATCGCCGGTACTCACCTGCATATCACGACCAGTGGTCCTTACGACGGGAAAATCGGAGCCGAAATTGCCGTGCGTTTGCAGGCGTTGCGGCGTTCCGACATCAGTTATGCCGGTGAGGGCGGAATGATTTTGGAATTGCGCCAGATCGGGAAAGATCTCGGTCTTTGTGTGCCCAAGAAGAGCATCATGATGAGTAGCGCTTATTACGACACTCCGGCTCAAGGGATTTTGCGGAATGAGAAGCGCGGTCCCGGCAAGTTGGGCGATATCGTTGTGGTGGGTTGCTTGGCCTCGGCAGTTTTTGCGCCCGGCGATTCATTCAAGACGGTTCGCCGTCCCTATCTCGTGATCCCGGTGCTGTATAAGATCGTTGAGACGCGCACCGCGGAAAACCAGATTGGCGTCGCGGTACTGGATTTCAAGAATGACAATCCTCAAGAAGCGACGGTTAAGTTTCATAGCTTCAAGGATCTGACGACCAATGAGTGGGAGTTGGTGGAATCGCCCTCGGATTCCACTAAGAACCAGCTGAAATTGATTGAAGTGCTCAAGAAGCGCCACATTCCTTTGACCGCGGGTTCGCTCGCGGAACACACGGGGCTTGCCCGTAAGGAAGTTGAAGAGGCGATGGAATCCTTGCTGAAGCGTCGCTCCGGTTCTTCGTGGCCGGGACTTTATTACGATGACGCCAGTAAGGTTTACCAGTTCAAACAGAAGTGGTTCGTGGAGTCGCTGCGCTACAAGGAAGACCGAGGCGAGCTGAAATCGGATCGTTTCATTGGTTTCGGCTGTCTGCACGCCGGCTGTAAGCACACCGATATGGAATTTTTCCGCACTCGTGTGCCGGAGCACATTCTGGCTAACGATGTACAGTATCTGATCGGAGCGGGAGATTTCATTGAAGGCATGAAACACGACCTACTGAACATGGGTGAAGTTTACGGAGCCCGGGAGTACGTATTTAACTATACCGTCCAGGAGCAGTTGTCCGGTTTCTTGGTCGGCACGGTGATGTATAAAGTTTTCCAGAAGCGTTTCGAAGAGATGGCCAAGCAGAAGGGTATCGCGAAGTTGAGCGGCAAAGATCTTTCCGCTGCCATTGAATCGTGCCTGCTGACTTTCTACTACATTTCCGGTAATCATTGCGACTGGGTGGCGCCCATCGGGTTCAACTCGTTGCATACGTTCCGGGAAGAGTTGAGGAAGTTCCTGGTTTATCAGATCAGCAAGATGTTGTCGGGATTGGGAGTTGCCTGCGAGGATTTGTTCGGGATTATTCAGAAGAAGCTGATTCGGATGAAGATGGGTGAGATTTTCACCACGGCTTCCGGCCTGACCTGCGCGGCGATGCACCCGCATATGGGCGGACCCAGCACGACATCTATTAGTCTCCAGCGGATGTTGGATAAGTGTCATTTGGCGAGAGTTGTTTTCGGAGCTAACTTCCATACCGCGGAAGGTGTCTCGGAATGGAGCTATGGCCCGGGTCAGCGCGTTTGTTTGCAGTTCGGAACCGTGAAACATGAAAGCGGTTTTGAGACTACCAAACTGAAGCAGGTGGACTTTGGAGCCGGTATGTTGGAGGTCCTGACTGCTAAGGATCGGGTCCAGCAAACCAACGTTACCTTCTTCACCGAGAAGACTCCCGATTTGAAGACTGCTAATCATAAGGTCTTGGACGATTTTGAGGCCTGGATGAAGATTTCTAAGTAAGCTGGTTTCAGCCGAGCACATACTGTATGTGCTCGGTTTTTTTATGGGTTGATTCGGTTAGTTCTTTGAGCTAACCTTTATTCAGGACATCGACAAGAGGTCACATGAGCGAACGCAAACTGATTCGCCTTGATGAGAATAAGTTAAGTCCTACTACGGAAAAGGCATTGGCTTTTTGGAAACCGCGCCTGGTTGGTCAGCCGCATATTTTGAAGGAGTTGGCGGACGCTCTGGAACTTGCCGGGTCTTCGTTCCGTGAGCCGGACCATCCGATTAAATCGCTTTTTTGTCTCGGCCCTTCGGGTACGGGAAAGACTTTGACCGCGGAAGTGCTGGCGGAATTTCTTTTTGGTAGTAATAAAGCGCTCCTGAAGGTGGAGTGCGAGAACATGCGCCAGGAACATCAGGTGGCGACACTGCTGGGCGCTCCTCCTGGGTATATCGGGTTCCAGGATCCAAAAGATGAAACGGGGGGCGATTTCCCCTTGTTTACCAACTGGAATATCTACAAATATCACTTTGAGATGTTGCAGGAAAAATATGAGGACTTACTTGAAGAAAGAGCCGAAGTTGATGGCGAGCTGAAAAAGTTGGATGAGAAACAGAAAAAGCTTTTTGAACGTCATCGTGAACTGCAACAGACGACCAATGATTTGACCGAAAAAATCATGGAGTTGGACAAAGAAGTTGAGATTCTGATGAGTGTGACTGAATATGCCACCGATCAGGGGGTGATCAGCAATTTACGAATTAAGTGGTTGGAGTTAAAAAAAGCCAATAGTAAGATGGATCTCTATACGGTTGAAGGAAAGGGAATTTTTAGAGAATTGATTGGAATCCGCCAGAAGCATAAAGAGCTAACTGCTAAATTAGCTAAGACCGATGAGGAATATTACGAAAATGGTTTGGGTTGGGACGGAACCGGGGATCCGCCGCCGAATCTGATTGGCGTGATCTTGATTGATGAAGTGGAAAAAGCTCATATAGCGTTGCATAACGTGCTTCTGGAAGTTTTGGATAAAGGCCGGACGCGAACGAGTAATGGCCTGGAAGTTAATTTTGAAAATTGCATAATCATTGTTACCGGCAACGTGGCCAGTAGTGAGATTGCCGACATAATGAATAACTCCGGAATGGGCTTCCGTCTTCCGGGCAAGAAGACCAAGGAAGAGCTCGGTGACAATATTTATGAGTTGGCCATGGAGAAGGTAAAAGAGGAATTTTCTCCGCCTTTCCTGGGTCGTTTTGACAGCATTGAAGTTTTCCGACCACTCATCATCGGCGATATGGAGCAGGTCTTTGATTTCCAGGTTCAGCTATTGCGCGAAGACCTGGATGAGCGGGAATTTGATATCAAACTGGAAGTTACCCCTGACGTCCGCGCCTATCTGGTTGAGCGATCCATGAAGCATATGGAATGGGGCGCTCGTTTGTTGAAGCAGAGGGTTCGCAAATACGTTCGCCTGAAAATGGTCCGCCTGCTTTCCACCCAGCAATTGGATTCCGGCGACACGCTGGTTGTCGGCCTGGAGAATCAGAAAATGATTTTTTCTAAAGAAGAAAAACCGCCGGAACCGGAAATTGTGGAATCGGAAGTGGAGATGATTGAGGAAGAAGATAATAATTCAGAAAACGGCAAAGCCACGGAGTAATCCGTGGCTTTTTTATTTGTGCCCCCGGTAGGAACAAGGATTTCTCCGCCAGCACCCCCACAACAGCGAGAAGAGCTTTCAGAGCAGCATTGCTCGGAGGCGATTTAGCCGGTCTCCGACTCCGGTCGGAGTAAATCGCCGAGAGCTAAGAACCTTTTCGGCGCCGGCCGAAAAGTAGTTCTGGTGATGCGAGAAAGCTCTTTGAACAATTTGTGCCCCCGGTAGGAATCGAACCCACATCTGACGGGTAGAAACCGTACGCTCTGACCATTGAGCTACGGGGGCAATGCCCCGCTCGGGGCGGGGTTTGTCGGAGAGCCGGGATTCGAACCCGGACTGCACGCTCCCAGGGCGTGTATGCTACCATTACACCACTCTCCGTTAGTTTTTAATCAGCAGCCAATTCTTCCTTGCCAAAAATACCGTCCAGCTCAATCATCAAAGAGACGAACTTTTTATTGTGTTCGTTGATTGCTTGAGCTTCATCGTTAATTTTATTGATCAGGTTGTTCACCTGCCCATCCAAATAAGTCACCCAAGGTTTTTCAAATTTCACTCGCAAGGTTTCAAAAAGTTCACTAAGGTAATTGTTGTAGTAGATAAGCCGGGTAACCAAAGCCACTTCGGATGTGACCGCTTCGGTGGCAATTTCACGGGCTCGGTTCGGCCTAATTCTGGACATCTGTTCCGCCATCGCAGTCAGCTGTTCCGAAAGGCGGATGGCCTCGGCCTGATTTTCCCGATTCTGAATCAACGCGTTGGAAATGGAAATCAGAGCTTCGGGATAGTTCCGCTCCCGGTCATATCGGGCCACTTCGCTCAACAGCGAAAGATTGGTACGAGATAATTCCACAATTCTTTCAGCAACCCGAGATCCTTTAAGTCGCGCTTCCGAAAATTCTCCGGGAAGAAACTTTGCCGGGAATACAACATAACGCAAAACCAAAACGACAGCCGCCGCGGCTGCTGCAGTTAGCAAATGACTTGTCTTGATTTTGTTCATACGACAAGCTCAAATTAAGCTCCCTATCATTTTATACATTTCTTTACTTTAATCAAGGTGATGGTATGATTTCTCAAGAAATAGGCAGGTAGCTCCGCGGGTATCGTATAATGGCATTACCTTAGCTTTCCAAGCTAAAGACAGGGGTTCGATTCCCCTTACCCGCTCACTGAAATCAAATTCCCCGAATGCGGATTTTTGATTTCAGCTTGGCCGGTGGGAATCGAACCAGCCGCACCCCGTGTTGGAGAGATTGGAGAACCTGAGGGTTCTCCAGATGGGGGTCGGGGTGCGGCGAAGGTGTTCGAGCCGAGTACCCGAGGCCCTGTTCCCCTTACCCGCTCCACTTGTTCCCCCTACCCGCTTATTTTTGACTTTTTGGTAGGGTTTTGCTATAATTCAGAGCAACATTCCCAGTTCGGGATTTTTATTTTCTAACCAATGAATTTACGAAATATAGCTATCATAGCTCACGTTGATCACGGCAAGACCACTTTAGTGGACGCGCTTTTGAAGCAGTCGGAAAATTTCAAAATTAAGAGCGACGGCAACAAAGATCTGATCATGGACTCTAACGATCTTGAAAGAGAGCGCGGAATTACTATTTTCGCGAAGAACGTGGCGGTTAAATATAAGGATTTCAAAATCAATATCGTGGACACTCCCGGTCATGCCGATTTCGGCGGAGAAGTGGAGCGCATTATGCGTATGGTAGACGGTGTTCTTTTGGTTGTGGACGCCAAAGAGGGTCCGATGCCGCAGACGAAATTCGTTTTACGTAAAGCGATTCAGGCCGGTCACAAAGCGATCGTGGTAATCAATAAAATTGATAAACCTGGCGCCCGGCCGGAGTGGACTTTGAACGCCACTTTTGATCTTTTCGTGGAACTTGGCGCCAATGATGATCAGGCCAACTTCCCGGTGATTTATGCTTCAGGTGTGCAAGGCAAGGCCGGATTGGAGGCCGACTTGGAAAAGATGAAAGATATAGAACCGGTTTTTGACGCGGTGGTGAAATATATTCCGGCGCCGCTGATAAATGAAGGGAAGCCGTTGCAGATGTTGACCGTCAATCTTTCCTACGACAACTACAAAGGCAAGATCGCCGTTGGCCGGGTTTATTCCGGAGTTTTACAAAAGGGTGTTCCGGTGGCCTACATCAACCGGGCGGGCGTGATGAAAAAAGCTCAACTCTCTTCCGTAATGATTTTTGATGGTTTGAATCGGGTGGAAGTAGAATCCGCGGGGGCTGGTGATATCGTGGCTATTTCCGGCATTGATGAAATCTCTATCGGAGAGACTATCGCCGATATTGATCATCCGGAGGCGTTACCGATTATCAAGATTGATGAGCCGACCATCAAGATGACTTTTAGCGTGAATACTTCTCCGTTCGCCGGAAAAGACGGCAAGCATACTACCTCCCGGAATTTAGCTGAACGTCTTCAGCAAGAATTAGAGACCGACGTTGCTTTGTCGGTGGCGGCGACCGGTTCGCCGGATCGTTGGGTGGTGGCCGGCCGCGGTGAATTGCATTTGGCGATTCTGATTGAAAAAATGCGCCGGGAAGGTTTTGAGTTGGAAGTTTCCAAACCGCAGGTTATTTTTAAAGAAATTGACGGTAAGAAACAGGAGCCGATGGAATTAGTTTCCATTGAAGCGCCGGAAAGTTTTTCCGGTACGGTTATTGAGATGCTCGGTAAGCGTTTGGGTGAAATGAAAGATATGAAAGTGGATCGCGGCCAGGTGTTTATGGATTTCGCTATTCCCACTCGGGGCTTGATTGGAGTCCGTAATCCTTTTTTGACCGCCACCAAGGGCAACGGAATTATGAACAGCATTTTTTTGGGCTACGAAGCGATTAAGGGAGATTTGGATGACGGACAGCATGGTTCGCTGGTTTCTACCGAAACTGGAATCTCCAATAGCTATGGTTTATTGAACTCTCAAAGTCGCGGCAAGCTTTTTATCGGTCCGCAGGTGGATGTTTATGAAGGTATGGTGGTAGGCGAGAATGCCAAGGCGGGCGATATTTTGATAAACATTTGCAAGACGAAAGAATTGACTAACTTCCGTACTAAGAACTTTGGTGTTCAAGAAGGTCTGGAGGTGCCGCACACGATGGGCTTGGAGGACGCGCTGGATTATATCGGTGACGATGAATTAGTAGAAGTCACTCCGAAAAATATCCGGATTCGTAAAGCATATTTGAGAGAATCTGATCGACGCAAGGCGGAGAATTCAAAAAAATAGCCCCCTGTGGGCTATTTTTTGTTTTTGTTTCTGCGAAGAACCTTCCAGACATATTGTAATTTTCTTAATACGTGGTCGCCAAACAGGCGGTGAATTGTTACTGCCAGCGCAATAATTATCAGCGATAGAAGGAGTAGCCAATTCTGTCTTAACAAATTCAAAAGCCAGGATGAGTTAATCTTCAGGATGCCATCCTGTGAGTTGCCCGCCCGATCGAATGCGCGGACGATTATTTTTAGTCCTTCGCCGATATTCGCCGGTATTTGATATGGGCTTTCCGTTTCTAAGAATAAAGGGGTAACATCTTTTGGAGCTTTGACATCTAATACCCCGACTTCGTAATGATCTATGCCTGAGAGTGAGTCGGTTGTCGAGAAGGAGACTAGTACTCTACTTGCTACCGCTGCTAGGACATCAAAGGTTGGAGAAAATTTTGCCGGCGGGATTGTGTCTATGCGGATCGCAAAGTGAGTGGCTTGGCCCCACGCGCCATCCTTTTTAGATTTTATGTGGAAAAACCCAATCCCGTTTGGAATTGATTCAAAGCTTGCTCTGGTTCCTCCGGAGTCCGAAAGATTATCCGGAATTGTCAGGGGAGTATCATCTAAGACAAAACTGAAATCAGACACCCCTGGTTCTTTTTCCCAGCCAAGGATTGGGTTGGTGTTATTGTACCAACGATCTTCAAAAGGATGTGTTTCGGAAAATACTCGTGGCCCGGCTGGCGGCACGGGTAGCAAGGTAAGATCCGCCCTTCCATAATCGGTCGCAATTTCTGTTCCTACTCCGTCATTAGCTAAAACTTGTGAGCTGGAAAGAACTCGGATCGAGGCGTTCCCCGAAGTCTTGGCTTTGAAGGTGATTGTAGCGATTAGTCCGCTTCTAGTGACGATGCCGCCCGGAACAATGCCGGTAAAATCGATTAGGCCGTTGGAGTTGGAAAATCCCGGTGGCGCTAGCCAGACGCCGATAATTGATTTTCCGCCAGAGGGAGATATGACCGTTAATTTATCGGTGGGAAATTTAATGTGCGCCTCAACTGCGTTGATGCTCTCATTTAAGGTATCAATAAATAAAGATACCTCAAAAGTAGAGCCGGCTAAAAATGAGCCGCTTGACGGCGATAGAAAAAGCGTCGCTTTTTGTTGAGAAATAGGAATTCCATCAATTCTGATTTGGCCAAAAGCCGAGTGGGGGGGGG
>JBBTRE010000001.1:14091-14675 GCA_038065375.1 Patescibacteria group bacterium
CCCCCCCCCCCCCCCCCCCCCCCCCCCCCCCCCCCCCGCCCCCCCGACTAAGAGTATTGCCCATAAGATTACTAATGATATTTTCCTCATTCCTATTATTTATATTATAGCTGAATTGATGAAGTGGCTTTAGTAAATATTGATCTATGCACAAGAAAAAAGCAGCTCTAGGGCTGCTTTTTGGTTTGTGAGTCTTCCGTGTCTTCTTGAAGCCGCCGCGTGCGGCGTAGATCTGCTTTTTCGAATCGGCGCTTATCGTCTTCAGTTTCCGGAATGACTTGTGGCAGAGTAGCGGGCTTGCCGTCATCGCCGATGCCCACGAAGGTGAAATAGGCGCTTACAACATGGCGTCGCTTTCCGGTCATCGGTTCTTCCGCGCAAACTTTGATGCCGATCTCCATTGAGGTTTTCCAAACTCGGTTCACTGCGGCTTTATAAATCAGCATTTCTCCTTTTACAGCTGGCCCGAGGAATTTGAATGAATCAACATAAAGAGTCACGCAATCAGTCCTGCTGTGTCGTCTGGATACCATCGCCGCCACCTTAACCGAGAGTTCCATCACTCTACCACCGAATGCAGTGCC
>JBBTRE010000002.1:0-4572 GCA_038065375.1 Patescibacteria group bacterium
AAAAATCGCGGGCGGGAAGTTTGGGGGAATCTGCATTTGCCGCCGTCCGCCGAAATTGGCCAGCATCTGGATTTTGCTTACTGGATTTTTTCCGCCGGAGGCGGATCCTCCTCCGGAGGAGAAGAGGATCCGGGCAAGAGCCCCCAGATATTTTCCCGCTATAAGCGCTATGACAATCTTTCCGGTCTCACTATTCAGAAACTTTCATCGTTGGGCTTCCTGATTAACTTTGGCGGGAGGTCTACGCTTTGGGAGTTAAACAATCTTTCTCAAACCGCGCCGAAGTCTGTTATTCGGAAAGGTGAAGTATTCGTGGAACGAACCTTTGACGAATCCGGTCATCAATTTTTGCTGGTCTATAACCCCAAGACGGCGCACTTTATGTTTGTCCTGGATGAAGATCGCTTAATGTTACCGGAGGCCCTAGCCCCATCCGCGGACAACATTTTCATAGGTGAAAAAAGCGGATTTGCCTTCTACCAAGACGGCAATCGGAAGATTTTGTTCGCGATTAGCTCCGATAATGTGCGGAAAAACAATTATTACGACGGCCCATTTGATCAGTTGGCGGACAATTTTGTTCCGGCCGGATTTTTAGCCAAATTAGAAGCTGTTTACCCTTATTCCAAAGGGCGCCTGGACAGCTATGGCCGCTTTACGGATGTTGAGTATTCCAGGTTAGCCGTCACGCCTTATTATTTTTATCAAAACCCGGTTGAGCTCTCTGGTATAATCAAAGGGTGCGGAGATAAGGATTTTTACGAATGTCTCACCCATGATTTTAAAGAGGATAGCAGCCCTTAGTTTTGTAGTAGTTATTGTCTCCGGGTTATTTCCGTCCGGAGTTTTTGCGCAACAATCATATTTAGATTACGGAGCTAACGATTTTGGTTCTAAAGCGCCCTATTGGTATCCCTGCCATGATTGGAAATTCAGCTGGTTTTTGCCGTGTGGTTACACTCCGGTAATTAACTTAACTTTGAAATTTAGTAATGAAGCCGCGCCGGACTACCTTTTCCCCTCTATAGTTTTGCGGCCGATGTTCGGGCCGTTGCCGAAAGATTTAACTTTTCTTTTACCTTCCAACTTCAGCGCGCTCGTAAACACCGGCGGCTTGGGATTCACACCGACTCTTTATCCGACCGTGACTTTTATTCCATACGGCGGAGCGGGGGATCCTTCGGATCCGGTTTCGGGTCCGGGAGGTCCGGGGTTTAGCGTGGATTTGCCGCCAATTACTTTTGATCCGATTCCTGATCCGCCAGCCGATCCATTCGATTTGGTTTTGCCTATCCCGGGCGGTTCCATTGATGTTCCTACTCCACCTGATCTTACCGTTCCTCCGGCGAGTCCTCCCTCCGGATCGGGCTCCCCAATTCCTCCTCCTGGGTCAGTTCCGCCAACCCCGCCCGGCGGAGTTCCTTCCCCAACTCCTACCCCCACACCAGTTCCACCTGGTAGTCCAGTTCCTTCACCCACTGGCGGACCCGCGCCAACTCCCGTCCCGACTCCTTCTCCAAGTCCCGTTCCTCCAACTCCCGCGCCGTCACCAGTACCGCCTAGCCATTCGGCGATTTTGTCGTTCTTTATTCCACCATCCCCAACTCCGTCACCAGTACCTCCTGTGGGTACTCCGCCCAGCGGAGTACCGGTTCCACCTGGTAGCCCAGTTCCTCCGCCGACTCCTACTCCGGCACCGATTCCTTCTCCGACGCCAGCTCCTTCGCCCACACCGGTTCCTACTCCAACTCCTCCGCCAGTTCCCCCGAGTCACTCCGCGATAATTTCTTTCTTCGTTCCTCCGCCGTCACCAATCCCGGTTCCTACTCCAGCACCTACGCCGATTCCTTTGCCAACTCCGAGTCCGGCACCCGCTCCAGCACCGACTCCAACTCCTACACCTACACCATCTCCGGTGCCACCCGGGCATTCTGCCATCCTCTCCTTCTTTGGAGATATTTTTGGCGGTGGGGGAGATTGGGATTTTGGTGACGCGCCGGATGGAACTATTGCTTATCCAGATGAGGGCGCCGCGGGCGGCGGAGGATCCGGTCCGACATCCTGCACATCTTTCGTAGATTCTACGCCCGGGCCATACAAAACTACCGCCACAGCGATCTGCGGATTTACTTGCATATCCGGAACTCCAACTATAGATTTCTATGTAGGCGACGGCACGCCATTTATCGGCTCTGCTCCGCCAAGTTATGCTCCTCCAGATTACAGCTGCAACGGCAAGCCTACTTTGGGTAAAAGCAGTATCGGCTGTAGTTGTAAATAAAAAATAGAAGCTAGAATTTAGAAAATGGAATCTAGAATTATGAAAAAAAGAATAAGAATCATTTCCCGAACCGCGGTTCTATTTTCTATTTTCTATTTTCTATTTTCTTCTTCTGGACTGGCCGCGGATATCATAGGAAAATTTCCGTCGCTGTTAGGTTCGGACGGCGCTAGGGCGATTGATACGGACGTTGTCTGGCTCGGAGAACTGCGGGACAAAGAAGACAATTCCAAACAGGTGGATGTTGACAATGATGATGGCGTCAGCGCCGATTTTAAATCTTGCGCGTCCAGTCCGGTAACTTTTGAGGTGCATTTAAAAAAACCGGGTGAAACTTCCGGTATAGGATACCTGAATTTATTTGCCGATTGGAATCGGGACGGTCAATGGTCCGGGAGCGATGAGTGCGCCGCGGAATGGGCTTTGCAGAATTTTCCGATTGATCTCGCCAAGCAAACCGACCCGATTCAGTCCTATATTGTTCCCGTTCCTACCGGCAAGGAAACTAATGTTTGGTACCGGGCGGTAGTTTCTTATGATGAAAAATTGACCCGGAGCGACGGAGGCGGGGAATTTTCCGCCGGTGAAGTGGAAGATTATGGGCCGACTTTAAATAAGCGCGTTGAGGATATACAGGAAAAAGGAAATCCGCCGCCATATAAAGTGCCGCCACCAGTCCACCTATGGATTTTTTCGCCGTGGCGTGTACCACCACCTCCGCCGAATGAACCCCTCGACCCTCGCGTTCCTGTGCCGAATATTCCCGGAGACCCCGACTTTGATGTTATTAAAATATCCCCACCTGGATCCCAGCCAAACGTACCCAGTTACGACAAGCGTTTTTATCATCACGATACCGAGACAACTAAAATAGTTCCGGGGGGCGAAGATGTGGGGCCTATCAGTGAGCCGTATAGGCCGTCTTTGAATATTTTTAATATTCCGCCGGTGTTTAAATGGATTTTCCCGGACTTTGAGATTTCAGGAATCACCTTCACCGGCCAAGGCGGCCCTGGTGGTGGAGGTCAGGGGGGAGGAGGAGCGCAGGCAGAGCCGGCCCCCGAAGAGCCAACTATAACTCCTTATTGTTCTGCTGGTCAGCAACCCGGTGACACGGTGCCACATGGCAGTACTGTTAGTCTTGGCATCAAATTCTCCGATTCCAACAAGACCGACGATTTCGTTCCGCGTGGCGGCTACGCAGTTAAGATTTATGATGATAGCGGAAAGGCCATCATTAAAACCGATAAGAATATTGGCACCGCGAATGATCCACTGCTGGTTGTCAGCGAAACTCTTACTCCAAAACACCCCTCAAACGCTATAGAATCTAAGGTCTTCAAGTATCTTGTCAGTTATCATATTGGGCGCAAGGAGGGTTTAGCTGGAGGCCAGGGCCCACTTGTCGAGAAAGAAGTTGAGTGCACCATTGCCGTGAAACACGATCCGGAAGAGCCAACCACTCCCTCCGGCGGTCACGGAATAGTTATCAGTATTGACCAAGATTTTCGTAGTTTGGCTCCTCCGCCAGCCGGAGACACCCAGACTTTGAATGTGTTTAACATTCCGCCGCTGATCCAACTAATTCAGCCATTTTGGAATCCGCCTCTGCCGTCGTCCGGGGAGCATACAACTCCAACAAAAGAGGGTACTAATCCGAAACCGGCCCCTACTACCTCCACATACTGCACCCCCGGTGATCAGACTATCCGCCATGGGCAAAGCGCGACTATTAAGGTCATTACCAATAACCCCGACTTCTATAACTCCGCTCTTCCGTCTGGAGATCTTAAGGACCGTTCCGGATCAATACTTGAATCTTCGGAGGAGAGAATTACTTCCGTCGGAAGTTTCCCATTTTCAGAGTACTCATATACTTCTCTGTTGGTTCACGATCTTGATCCCCGAGTAGATCATGTGACGGTTGATATCAACGTTGGGTTTTACAATAAAGTTTTGAAAAAGGCCTCTACACAAAAAGTGTCCTGTAATATCGCCATCATACATAGCGGTACCGCTCCATTGCCGCGCGGATTTTTTGAGGAAGTATTTTACACCACAGATCCCAACAAAATAATTCCCGATACCCAGACTTTGAATGTGTTCCAGAGGATTATCTCGGGAGTTACTGCCTGGTTCAGTCCGCCGGGGATAGATCAGGAGCCGGTGGATAGTGGCAAAGGAGGATCCAGTGGATCAGATGGCGGAGGGACAACAGATGGCGGCGGTGGCGTGATTGTTGATCCAGGTGGTGGCGCCGGCGGCGCGCCGCCCGCCGGGGGGGCCCCCCC
>JBBTRE010000003.1:0-1334 GCA_038065375.1 Patescibacteria group bacterium
GTAACCGTTCATTCCAGCACGTTCTGTTCGACCCCCGTCAGATAGATTATGTTGATCACATCAATCCATACACAAGGAGATCAACATGAATACCCCAACATCGTTCCCTGAACAAAAGCAGCCCGTCAAAATCCGCCGCACAGCTGAACAATGGCAATCCATTCTCGAGGCGTATGAACACAGCGGATTAACGGTTCAAGATTTTTGCGCGCAACACAAAGTTGCCTATAGCTCCTTTGCGAAATGGCGGCATAAAGTATCCACACACCGTCCAACCCCCATGCCCCAAGCCCTGTCCTTTATTGAACTGCCCCCGATGGAATCAGGGTTAGCGCACACGCCTTGGCGTATTGAGCTGGAACTGGGCGGCGGAGTGGTACTACGCCTGACCCGATAACCCATCGCATGGAGAGTGGCTATGTTATTTTCACATTCGCATTCACGCATTTGGCTGTGCACCACCCCCACCGACATGCGCTGCTCGTTTAATGGATTAAGTGCACGGGTTCAACATCACTTGCAGCACAATCCCTTAAGCGGGGACTGTTTTGTGTTTATCAACCGCTCGCGCAGCCAGATGAAAGTATTGTATTTTGAGCCGGGCGGTTACTGTATTTGGGGTAAGCGTTTGGAACAAGGCCGCTTTGCACCATGGGGTACAACACAAGCGTGCGAATCACTGAGTCCGGCGAGGTTAAAATGTTTAATTGAAGGACTGGATATCCACGTGATTAAACAACGCGTGCGTTATCAACGCGATTAACACAAAGGCTTTGCATACCAAAATAAATACGCTATGCTGTGCGCATGTTGCAAAACAACAAACAACAACTAAACGAAACATTGTCCGATCCGGCGATGTTATGGCAACTCAATCACACGTTGCAACAATACAACGATAAGCTGCGCGATGACAACCAACAGCTTCATGAACAAGTCGCTGCATTAAAGCATCAACTGGAGTGGTTCAAGCGCCAAGTGTTTGGGCGTACCTCTGAGAAACGCCTGATTGACATCCCCGGACAAGGTAATTTACTGCAAGGCTTGGTTGAGACCCACGTTGGACAACACGACGTGCCGACCGAGCAAGTCACCTATGAACGCAAGAAACCGAATAAGGCACGTCATAACAGTGTTAATGACAGCGGCTTGCGCTTTGATGAGACGGTGGAAGTCAAAGAGATACGCCTGAGTGTACCGGAACTGGAAGGCCCGGATGCCGATCAGTACCTTGTCATTGATGAACATGTGACCTGCCGCTTGGCGCAACGCCGCTCAAGCTACTTGGTATTGAAATACATCCAACCGGTGATCAAGCGCAAAGACAGCGGACT
>JBBTRE010000004.1:0-5798 GCA_038065375.1 Patescibacteria group bacterium
TAAGGATTGATATTGTGTTAAAATATTAATTATGGCTAACAAGCTCAGAGTTTTATTCGCCGGCGGGGGAACCGGGGGGCATATTTACCCGATGATTGCCGTGGCGCAGGTTTTAAAAGATAAAACCATTCAAGCCGGTATGGAGCCGGATTTCCGGTATTTCGGAAACCCCCTGGAATATTCGGAAGAGCTCAAGCTTCAGGGGTTGCGGATCTCCCGTATTGCTTCCAGCAAGTGGAGGCGCTATTTTTCCCTGTTAAACTTCCTGGATTTTTTTAAATTTTGGTTCAGTTTATTTCAGTGTCTCTGGAAGATGTACTGGTTTATGCCGGATTTGATTTTTTCCAAAGGCGGCCCCTGAGCCCTGCCGATAGTGATTGTCGGGTGTTTTTACGCGATTCCGGTAGTGATTCATGATTCGGATACTATTCCCGGATTAACCAACCGGCTTTCCGCCAGATTAGCGCGTTTTATTGAGCTGGCTTTCGCCTCGGCCGCCGGTCGTTTACCGAAAGTCCGGGCGCAGATCAATATTGTTGGCAACCCGGTCCGCAAGTTTTTATTGGACAAAGTTCCGGCGATTTCAGCCAAGTCTGATTTGAAATTTGACCCGGCTAAGCCACTAATGCTGGTTTTTGGCGGTTCGCAGGGATCCAACCGGATGAATGATTTTATCATCGCTAATCTGGAAACCATCCTGTTGAAATTTCAAATTATGCACGTCGTGGGCAAGGAAAAGTTCGCGGATTATAAAAACCAATTTGATTTTCTGACGAAAAATTATTCTCCCATTCTGATGACCAATTACCACTACGCGGAATATCTCGGCAATCAGGAGATGAATGTGGCGATGGACGCGGCGGATCTAATCGTGGCTCGGGGCGGCTCCGGTTCAATCTTTGAAATTGCCGCCAAGGGTAAGCCGTCAATTATCGTCCCGTTTCCGGAATCGGCCGCCGATCACCAGAAGGAAAACGCCTATGACTATGCCGCTTCGGGAGCAGCGGAGGTCATTGAACAGGAGAATTTATTGCCCAGCATTTTTATGAGTGAGGCGGAGAAGTTAGTTTTCCAGCCGGAGGCAAACGCGAAGATGGTCGCGGCCGCTAATGCTTTCGCCAGGCCGGATTCTGCCGAAAAAATAGCGGTTGATATTCTGACCTTAATTTCATAGGTTAATAGTTATGAGTGATCCAGCTGTAAGAGTCAGAATCGCGCCTTCGCCGACCGGATATATGCACATCGGGACGGCGAGGACGGCTTTATTTAATTGGTTATTCGCCCGTCAAAACGGCGGAGTTTTTATTTTAAGAATTGAAGACACGGATTTGGAGAGATCCAAGAAAGAATATGAGGAAGATCTGATTGATCAGTTGAAGTGGTTGGGTTTGGATTGGGATGAAGGACCGATCCGCCAGACTGATAGATTGGATAGTTATGAAAAATGTTTATCTAAACTTTTAAAAGACGGCCAGGCTTACTATTGTTTTTGCTCAAAAGAACAATTGGAACAGGAGCGGCAGACAATGCTGGCGCAGGGTTTTGCCCCAAAATACAGCGGCCGTTGCCGGGCGGTGAGTCAAGAAGAAGCGAAGAAGAAATCAGAAGCCGGAGAAAAGGCGGTGATTCGGATTAAAGTGCCGGATGGAAAGATTTCTTTCAAAGACATTATCCGTGAGGAGGTGAGTTTTGAAGGCGCTTTAATCGGCGATTTCGTGGTCGCGAAAAGTTTGCGTGAGCCGCTGTATAATTTCGCGGTGGTGGTGGACGACGAAGAAATGAAAATTAGCCATGTGATCCGGGGCGAAGAGCATTTAGCCAACACCCCCAGGCAGATTATCATTCAGCGGGCGTTGGATTTCAGTCAGCCGCAATACGCGCATATTCCGCTGATTCTCAATCCGGACCGGAGCAAGATGTCTAAGCGGGTGGGGGACACGGCGATTCGGGAGTATCGCAATCAGGGTTATCTGCCGGATGCTCTGTTGAATTTTTTGTCTTTGTTGGGCTGGCATCCGCGGGATGAGCAGGAAATCTTTTCTCTGAAGGAGCTCATCAAAGTTTTTGACCTGACCCGGATTCAAAAAGGCGGCGCGGCTTTCAATGTTGATAAATTGGATTGGCTGAACGCCCAGTATATTAAAAAGATGACAGCAAAATCCCTTGCGAAATTATTAGGTGTTAAGGACACCGAGCAGAATTTGAAAATCGTTGAGGCGACGAAAGAGCGAATGAAAAAATTAAGCGATTTCAAGGAAATGGCCGTATTTTTCGTTGAGGTTGCCGATTATCCGTCCGAGCTACTGATTTGGAAAAACTCCACTAAAGAAAAAACCTTAGTGAATCTCAAGGAAGCGGAGAAAATAGTTTCGGCCGTGATCAGTGATGATTTCTCCAAAGCCAAGCTGGAAAAGGCATTGATGCCGTCCGCCGAGGCCGCCGGGAGAGGTGAGATGCTCTGGCCATTAAGGGTAGCCGTATCTGGTTTGGAAAAATCTCCAGGCCCGTTTGAAATTATGGAAACCCTAGGAAAAAAAGAGAGTCTTAGCCGTATTGCCGGGGCGATTCAAAAGCTCTCCGGTTGAGCTATTATTAATAGATGACGTCCTCCAAACTAACCCGGCTAGTCCGCTTACTTTCTACTTTCTACTTTCTACTTTCTACTCTTCCGGTTCACGCCGCCACCGCGGAGGATTTGAGGCGCGCCATTGAAGAAAAAGCCAAGGGATTGCTGGAAATCAACAATCAGATTCAGACTACCCAGAAGCAACTGGAGCAAACCCAGGGTCAGCAGAAAACTTTGAGCAAAGAGATTAAAAGTATTGATTACAGCATCAATCAGTTGAATTTGGGAATTCGCTCAAGTCAGATCAATATAGAAAAACTCGGTTTGGAAATGCAGGAGCTTCAATTGGATATTAATCAAATTAATAGTTCCATCGGCAACAAGAAATTGGCGTTGGTGAAATTAATGAGAGAACTTTTTGAAAAAGATAAACAGGGCTCATTAGTGCTCTTTTTGAAAAATCGCAGCTTGGCCGACAGCTTACTGGAGAACCAGACGATCTCCGATCTGAACAATGGTATTTCCGGAGAGGTCGTCAGTTTAAAAGAACTGAATCAGCAGCTGGATTCTAAGTTTCAAACTACGGTTTCCAAAAAAAATAAGATCGCGGTTGAAAATAGCAATCTGAAAAATCGGAAAGAGATTGTCGTGGATCAGAAAGGCGACCGACAGCAGCTTCTCGTCCAAACCAAAAATCAGGAAAAGACCTATGCGTTGCTTCTGGATGATCTGTCTAAAAAGCAGGCGGAAATTTCCGAAGAGATTGAAAAGATTGAATCCGAGCTAAGATCCAAGATTGATCCCTCCTTACTGCCGATTCCTCGCCCGGGAGTTTTAACAATGCCCGCCCAGGGTATTCTCTCGCAAAATTACGGCAATACCGCTTTCGCGAAATATGGTTATCGCGGCCATTTCCATAACGGAATTGATATTGCCGCTCCGGTGGGCTCGGAAGTGGTATCGGCGGAAAGCGGCAAGGTGATAGCGATGGGGGATCAGGATAAATACTGCAATCGCGGAGCTTACGGGAAATTTATCGTAGTGGCGCACGACAACAATCTGACCACGTTATATGCCCATCTTTCCGGTTTTGCCGTCAAGACGGGTGATATACTGAATAAAGGTCAGCTAATCGGCTATGTGGGCCGCACCGGCTATGCTACCGGTCCCCATCTGCACTTTACGGTCTACGCCGGCCCAACCTTCTATATGGGCGCCAGCCGGACTTGCGGATCTATGCCTCTTGGCGGCGACTTAAACCCTCTTAACTATCTATGAGATTTCTTAGGATTATTCTACTTACTACTTTCTACATTCTACTTTCTTTCGCGCCCGCGTTGGCTCAACCCGCGCCGGCTGTTCAAAAGGCGATTGACGCCGCCCAAAATCTAAATAAGGAAATTCAGGAAAAAATTGATACCTCGCCGGTGGTGAAGGAGGTGACGGATGCTTTGCCGAGTGAGGAGCAGACTAAAAGCTTTTTTCGAAAAGTGGGGCAGGCGTTGTTGGTGGTGGTGCGTTTTATCGCCAAAATCTTTGATTGGATAATAGAATTGATCTCCAATCTTATTTACGGAATTTTGGGTAAGGTTGGCCTAGGCTTTTTTAATAAATAAATGACAACAATTCGCAATATTAAATACTAATTAGCATTATTCGCGATTACTCCAATGGCTAAACCTTACCTATCAGTCATCATTCCAGTTTATAACGAAGCCAAGCGGCTTCCTTTGACGTTAATCGACATTGACCGTCATCTTTCGGAGCAAGAGTATTCTTATGAAATTTTAGTGGTGAACGATGGATCAAAAGACGCGACGGCGGAGATCGTGGAGCGTTTCAAACCGCTGATAGAAAATCTGAAGTTGGTGGACTTCAAGGAAAATCGCGGTAAGGGAGCGGTGGTGCGAGACGGTATGCAGGCCGCGAAGGGGAATTGGCGGTTATTTATGGATGCCGACAATTCCACCTCAATCATAGAGTTCAATAAAATGATTCCTTATTTGGATGAGGGTTACGAAGTGGTGATTGGCTCGCGGGCGGTAAAGGGATCGAAGTTGAATCCGGCTTCCAGTCTGCTTCGATCGTTAGCTGGGAAGTTTGGTAACGTGATCGTTCAACTGACTTTATTGCATGGGATTTGGGATACCCAATGTGGCTTTAAGTGTTTCTCGGAAGAAGCCGCCCGGAGAATTTTTTCTATCGCGCGGCTTAATGGCTGGGGATTTGATGCTGAGGCGCTGGCGTTGGCAAAGAAGTTGGGGTATCAGATTAAAGAAATGCCGGTTCATTGGGTCAGCGATTCATATTCCCATGTCCGCTTGAGTTCATATTTTCTGGTTCTGTGGGACACCCTTCGGATTCGTTGGTGGCTGTGGAGGAAATCTTACAACCTAAACGGTTGATGTTTAAACGTTTAAATGTTTAAATACTAAGAATATTAAATACTATGAATTATCATTTAACACCCGAGAGACTGGAAGAACTTAAACAAGAATTAAGTGGCTTGAAAACTACCAGACGAGCTGACGTGGCGGAGCGTCTTAAGCGCGCTAAAGAGCTGGGTGATCTCTCCGAAAATGCCGAATATATGGAAGCTCGGGATGAACAGGTGCAGGTTGAGACCCGTATTTTTGAAGTGGAAGATATGATCAAGAACGCGGTTCTGATTACGCAGAGTAAGGGCGATAAAGTCCTGATTGGTTCTACTATTGAAGTTGATAAGGGGGGAGCGAAGCTGACTCTGACGATCGTCGGGCCCAACGAGACCGATCCTGGCGCGGGTAAAATTTCTAACGAATCACCGATGGGTTCCGCATTTATGAACAAGTCCAAGGGGGATTCCGTAAAAGTAAAAACTCCGGCCGGTGAGATAACTTACAAGATTGTTAGTGTTAAGTAATGGTTCGGTAGACTCACCATGCATGCTTGAAGATTTAATAAAAGAAAGACTAAAGAAGAAAGACGCGCGGGAGAAGCTCGGTCTGAATGTTTATCCCGCCAGAGTTAAGCGTTCCCATCTGGTAGCGCACGTCGTCAAAGAATTTTCAGCTTTATCAAAAAAGAAAACCAAAGTTTGGCTGACCGGCCGTTTACTGGGTCTGCGGATTCAGGGCGGAGTGGCGTTCGCCGATTTGATGGACGGTTCCGGGGGGAAAATTCAAATAGTTTTGGGAAGGCAAAACGTCCCAAATTACCAACCCCAAATGGAAATAAGGATAAACGCCATTTT
>JBBTRE010000005.1:0-14070 GCA_038065375.1 Patescibacteria group bacterium
AATATGCCCCCCGGTTCCCCCGCCGGCGAATAAAACTCTGAGCTTGTTAGCCATTCTTAATATTTTAACACAATCTCAATCCTTAACTTTACAACTTTATGAACTTTATAAACTTCTTTAAGCGTGCTTGCTGATATTCGTGATGATTCCACCCATAGTCATAAAAACCGCCAAGGCCGTGCCGCCATAGCTGATAAACGGCAACGGCACTCCGGTTAACGGCAAAAGGCCGGAAATCGCGCCAATATTTATAAAAACCTGCAAGCTGAGCAGGGTACCGAAACCCACTAATAACAATTTACCGAATTTGTCTTTCACCTTACGCGCCAATAGCAAAATTCTCATAACCAAAAGCAGAAAAATGCTCAAAAGACCGATTGACCCGACAAAGCCAAACTCTTCCGCGACCACCGCGAAAATAGAATCGCCGATCGGCTCCGGAAGATAGTTAATTTTGGTGGTGGATTTTCCATAACCGACTCCAAACAGCTTTCCCGCTCCAATAGCGATCTGGGCCTGATTGCGATGGTACCCTGCTCCCAATGGGTTCGCATCCGGATTCAAAAAATTGGTGATGCGCTGGAAACGATACGGGGTGATTACCACTATAAATGCCAGAGCGACCAGGCCGATCGCCACCATACCGGCAACATGAGAGAGCTTCGCGCCGCTGACAAAATACAACGCCAGAGCGGAAACGGAAATAATTACTATAGTAGTGGTGGTCGGTTGTTTTAAAAGGATCGCCCCGACAGCCGCCAAAACTATCAGAAATGGCATCGTTCCTTTCCAGAAACTGGAATTGCGTTCATTCTGCCCGGCTAACCAGGCCGCGAAATAAATAATCACCGAGAGTTTCAAAAATTCCGCCGGCTGAAAAGTCACCGGACCGATTTTTAACCACCGATCCGCGCCTCCTGCTTTTAATCCCAAAGGGGTGAAGACTAAGGCAGTCAAAACTAAGGTCAGTAAAAGAAAAATCAGCGCCAACTTCTGATAGCGGCGATAGTAGATTGAATAGGCCAAGAAGAATCCGATAATACCGAAGAATAATCCGTTAAAAATCTGGTGCTTGAGATAGTAGAAGCTGTCATCAAATTTTTCCTGTCCTAAGTTGGAAGAAGCGCTGGCTAGAGCCAATAAACCGGCCAAAACTAAAAAAGCCAGACAAGCGACTATCAGATAATCCGGCTTATGACTGCGCATCCCGTTAGATTTTCTTTAATATTTTACCCGCCAATGTTCCCTGATATTGCCGATCTTTGACCGCCAACTCACCACCCACGAAAGCATGCTCAACGTGAATCCCGTGGTGATGAGAAAGCATTACCAAGTCGGCCTGATTTCCTTCGGCTATTAATCCTCGGCGCTGTAAACCGAACTTTTTGGCCGGTTCGGAAGTAATTTTCGCGATTGCTTGAGGCCAGGAAAGCATCTTCCGTTGAGTGACAATTTCCAAAAACTTTGGAAAGGTATTATAAAAACGTTCATGTTTGAGTGTACGGGTGTCCGGCGGCAAGCTAGCGCCATTAGAAGCAATAAACGCCTGATCCCGTTCCAGATTCTGAAAAGCCAAATCGGTATTGATATTCCGATAGAAAACTAACGCCCGCAATCCCGACAAGCTCATCAGCTTCAGTAAAGCTTCCGGAACGCTGATTTCTTGGCTGGCGGCGAAATCGGATAAAGTTTTTCCCACAAGATAATCTTGGCCAATCGCCTGCGCGACGCGGATGTCGTCACCTTTCAAATGAGCCAAATCTTTCACTAGTCTTTCCCGAGTATCTTTGTTTTTAATGTAGGAGAGCATTATTTCCAAATTGCCGATTTTCGCCCAGGTTGGCAGTAAAGTATAAATTGGAATCATACTCTCTCCGAATGGATAAAAATCAAAATGAATATCCGAAGTTGCCGCGGCGCGGTGAATCAATTCAATGGATTTCCGGTACTCATTTTCAAAACCCAAAATTGGTTTCAAATGGCTGATTAAAACTTTCGCTCCGGTTTCGCCGGCGAGTTTCAAAGTTTCTTCCACCGAAGCCAATAAGCCCTCGCGGTCGTCGCGTAAATGAGTCGCGTACACTCCACCGGCTTCCGCAACCGCTTGAACCAATTCTTTGATTTCGGAATATGGCACTTGTCGGCTATGCGCGTAGCCAAGGCCGGTAGACAAACCGAAAGCGCCTTCTTTGAGAGCGTCTTTCACTAATTTCCGGAAGAGATCAATTTCGGGAGCGGTTAAATCGCGGGAATTTTCCCGGATGATTCCCCGGCGGATAGTGGAGTGGCCGATCAAGGTTCCGAAATTAACTCCCAATCCCCTCCTCCCCAAAACTTTCAAAAATTCCGCGACGGTATGCCAATCAATGTTCACCTGGCCGATGTCGGTCCATTTACGGATAGAATCCAAGTTTCCATAAATCAACGGCGCCAACGACGCGCCACACATTCCGCCAAAGATCGTAGTTACTCCTTGCTTCAAAAAATCTTCCTGGCCGGGATTGGTGAAAAGCGAAAGATGATGGTCGGAATCGGTGTTTACATCAATAAATCCGGGCGCCAGATATAGCCCCATGGCCTCAATTATCAAATCAGCTTTTTTCGCCGGAAACTTGCCAATCGCGGCTATTTTATCGCCTTTTAACAAAACATCGGCGGTAAAAACCGGCCGCTTCCCGGAGCCGTCCAGAATTTTCGCGCCTTTAATTAAAACCATTTGACTTACTCATTAAATATAACATTTCTTAGACATTAGACGGCGCTGGCTGAGGGTAAAGAAAACGGCGACGTCTCTCATTTCTACTGCTTTGACACGTCAAAGCAGTGCCAGGCATGCTAGTAAAACCAAAATGTGTACTATCTCACGACCGTAAGATAATACACATTAAACAAAAAACCCGCCTTTGTGGGGCGGGTGATTTTCATGTGTTGAGTAAATATTAAACCAGCGTTACCTCTCTTCTGCAATCTGGGCAGTTTACATAATGTATATCTCGCACAAAGCCTTCATCACTCAACCTAGTCTGAATTTCTTTCTTGTCCTCCAAGTTCCTAAGAATAAACACGCACCCACAACTACAGGATTGTTCTTTGTTAAAAAATCTATCTAATTTACCAGTCAGTGCGCCGTTTCTTACAATTTCCATTGATGCCTGCCTCTCATTTTGTTCTGGAGATAATATACCATAATGTTTTAAAAAAAACAAGGACCCACCCTCGGCCGTCTTATCCCATTTGTGTATTATCTCACGGCCGTTAGATACTCCACAAAACAAAAACCCGCCTTTACGGGGCGGGATTGAAAAACTAATAGTTAAACGACCGGAGCTGCGCGAGTTGAGTTTCCAGATTCATGGACAGCTTATAAACCTCCATGACTGTCTGCATGCTCTTGCCGTCGTACTCCTCCTTAAGCTTCCTCGCGTCTTGGCCGGACATCACGTAAACCGGATAGTCCTCGTAATCAAAAGTATCACAAACGATAATTACGTGAGTCGCCTCTTGAGCAAGTCCCTCGTTAAGCCACTGGCGGATCTGGTACTTTGAAGCGCCGGACATCAAGCACCTCCTTCGCTATTACGAACCACCCGCATATTACCTCAGAATTTAACAATTGTCCACCACGCATTTTAAATTCACTTCAGTAACTTCTACTATTGTACGACCGTACAATAGTAGAAGTTTGACCGAAATCGTGAATAACTCCATCAATATTCGCTATATCAACGACAATCTAAAATACCAACAAAAAAAACCGAGCGCTTAATTTGCGCTCGGTAGAAAAATTATTTCTTGCTCGTCACCCAGTAATAGGTACTAACTCCGGTATTGCCCTTCTGGTTCATGGGGGCGGAGGAAACGGAGACGACACAATCGGCGTGCTCCTTACAAAACTTAACCAAGGCAACCTCATAGTCTTCGCGGGAATCACTTGAGGTCTTCACGTCCACACGATACACGCCGGAGCCGAGATCCTTTACCTCAACGTCATCTTTTCCAACTCCGCTGGGCTCTTCCGCGTAAGCTGAATTGAGACTATGTGTAGACCAGGTCGTTCCAATCATCCAGCTCAAACCAATTACCATTCCGACAACCACTACACCGGCAAATACGTTACGCCACATCGCGATCTCCTTTTCTGAAAAGCGTCTAAGGGCTAAGAAAGATTTTAACATCAAGATTGCCTGATCGTCAATAAAAAACCGAGCACATATTTTATGTGCTCGGTGCCCCCGAATCCATGTTTAAGCCGATGGGGGCCGGTCTCCCGCAAGTTTTTTTCTCCGTTTCAACCAAACTAGAACCACCCAAGCGAATAGTCTTCCAAGACGTGCACAACAATGGACAGCGACAAGCAAAGCCAGAACAAATAGCGTCTTATGGAGTACTCGATCGGGCCCGCCGTAAAGCATGAGCACATGATCAACGTCGATAAGGTTAGCAAGAAAGCCACCAAATAACCCAACGCGAAGTGCGAAAGAAAAGCCATCGCCGACCACTGAAAGTCCGAGACAGGATTTCTCAATTCGGTCACGGGCAATTTTAAAGTATCTATAAAGCGCGTGGAGCCAGGCCACATTAGTCTCTCGCTCTAAAAGTAACTACGTTAAATTATACCAAAAGGAACTAAATGACAAAATAGCGTTCTAAAAAGAAAACAATTAGCCCCAGAGCGCTCAAAATTGCCGAGACAATCCAAAACCGCATCGTCACCTGTGTTTCCGGCCAACCAAGAGCTTCAAAGTGATGGTGGATCGGAGCGGAAAGGAAAACTTTTTTCCCATTCCGTAGCTTTTTGCTGATCACCTGAATAATTACCGACAGCGATTCAAAAACTAAGATGGAGGCAAAAAATGGGAGAAGTAGGGTGGTATTGGTGAGCATCGCGATAATACCCATAGTGATTCCGAGCGACATAGAACCGGTGTCGCCCATAAAAAACCTAGCCGGGTAAATATTAAACCAGAGGAAAGCCAACAAAGCGCCGATGATGATTCCTCCGAAGGCGGCCAGGTCGTAACGGCCAATGGCGAAGGCCACCACCGCCAAAGCAGAGAAAGCGAAAAGTAGGACGCCGCCGGCTAAACCATCCAGCCCATCGGTTTCGTTAGCGGAAAAAGCGCTTGCCACAATAACAAAGATAAAAAGCGGAATGTACCACCAACCTATTTCAAAACTGCCAGCAAAAGGAATATAAAGAACGCTCCAATCCAGCCGGTAGTAAAACCAGAGCGCTCCGATAATCGCCAGCAAGAGATACAGAACCAGCTTTTGAGTCATTCTCAATCCCCCGCCGTAAGGCCCAATTTTCAGAACTCCCATAATGTCGTCGGCCAAACCGAAGAGCGCGGCAATCAACATGGCGGCAATCGGCAAATAAGTCTGCGCCCGGTCAACAAAGTTCAGATAAGTCCAAAATCCTCCGAAAAGAGAATCTAACAGAACGAAGATCAACGCCAGACCCAAAACGGTGATCCAAACAATCGCCCCTCCCATTGTGGGTGTGCCGGCTTTTTTCGCGTGCAATTTAGAAAAAATCGGCGTGTCTTCGCCGGAACGGATTTGCTTGGCGACATGAAATTTTTTCAACAAACTCACCACCACCGGCGTCAAAGCAAGCGCCACTAAAAAGGCGACTAATGATAAACCGATGACCCGAATTGCTTGTAGTACAACCATACAAAATTAGTTATTAGTAATTAGTTATTAGTACTTAGTGCAAAAACCAATCTTTTAGGATTTGGGTGTCTTCGGCGCGTTGCTTGCTTCCCAAGATAATTATCAAAAGAGGTCGGTCGCCGTAATTGAACAAAGATATCAAATTTCCGCCTGCTTCATCAAGAAAACCGGTTTTACCTCCCAAAAAATTCGGATCGGCAACAAAAGGATGTGTGGCTCCTTGAATATTTTCTCGGGAGATCAAAAATATTTGAGGTAGATTCCTAAATATATATGAGAGCAACTTCTGTAGATCTTCCGCGGAAGATTGATTGAGCGGAGAAAGACCGCTGGGATCAAAATACCGGGTGTCGCTCATTTTTAAAATCGCGGCTTTCTCATTCATAGTGAAAATAAACTTGTCGGTTCCATAAGACTCCGCCAGTACGGCCGCCGCGTCATTGCTGGAAAATACCAGCATTGACCTCAATAGCTCGGATAGGGAGTATTTTTTGCCCGCTACTAAATATCCTGCCGCTCCTTCGGTGGCTACCGCCCGGAAAGAAGCAGTATAGGATACTTCCTCGGAAAATTTCTCTAAAGCGACTACCGCGGTCATTAGCTTAGTCAAAGAGGCCAGCGACCACTGAGCTGAAGCGTTGGATTGAAAAAGGATTTCGTCGGAACGCAAATCCGATACCTGCGCCGCGAAAGAAGAAACCGTTGGAGGTAAAATCGTCGGCCGAAGCGCGATCGCCACATTCGCTAATGATGGGCGGCTCATCTCGGACGTCCGGACAATCGGAACCTTGGGCTCCTGCCCACCAAGCCGAAGAATTTCCCCGCTGGGAGCGCCGCCGAGCAAAACAACCAGCAAAACCACGCCAGTGAAAATTAAACTGATTCTATTGTGTTCCCGGCGCATTGGCTTCTTTAGATGTTTCTTCGACGCTTTTTTCTTCCGGATGCCGCAACTTCTCAATCAACTGATGAAATCTTTCAAACTCGGGCAAATCTTCCACTTTCGCCACACCTAGAAATTTTAACAAATCAAAGCTGGGATTATATAAATAAACATTGCCGCGCTTCGGATCGGGATAGCGTTCCACTAACCCTCGGATAGAAAGATTCCTCAAACTGAAACTGGAATTCACACCGCGAATATAATCAATTTCCGCACGCGTCATTGGTCCGGCATAAGCGACAATAGAAAGCGTTTCCAGAGCTGCCGGAGTCAGATTCTCCCGCAACTCCTCTTTCATAATTGTTTCCAATAAAGCGCCGAAGTCCGGCTTGGTGGTCAGCTGAACTTTTTCTTGATCGTGAACTAGAAACAAACCCCGGTCCTCCCCAGTCAAAGTAGTTTCCAGCGCCTGTAGAGCTTCAGCAACCGCCTCCTCGGAAACTTCCAGCGTTTTAGCGATTTTTTGCAAACTTAACGGCTCCCCATAAATAAACAGGAGCGCTTCAATCTTCGCGGATAAGTTTTTTGATGAATCCATGATGTTATTGGTTAGAAATCGCGGTAGCCGGCGGAGCGCCTTTATCTATCATAATATCGCTAAACTGACTTCCCTGCTCTACTTGAATCACCCGATCCTTCAGCAAATGCAGAATAGCTAAAAAAAGAACGATTACCTCCGTGCGGGTCTTCTGACCGGACATGGATTGGAAACTCTGCCGTCCCGCCTCTTTAAATCTATTTAACAACTCCTCCATCTTTTGTTCAATGGTCACTACCGCGATCCGCACTTTCTGCTCCTCCGGCAACAGCGCTTTCAATGTAACCGCCAGATCGTTGATGGCGCGGGTCAAATCGCTAAGCTTTAAATGCTCCGGCGGATAAAAGAAGAAATGCTCGCCGAGACTATACAAAAACGGCCGGCTCAATGAACGCCAGTTTTTTCCCCAAAGTTGTTTAATGTGTTCGCTAGCCGCTTTGAATTCCCGGTAAATTTTCAGCCGTGATTCCAGATCCAAAATTTCTTCCTCTTCTTCTTTTGATAACTCCAGCATTGGAAGGAGTACTTTGGATTTGATCAGAACCAATTTCGCGGCTACCACTAAAAAATCGGCGATAATGGACGGGGCGGTGGTCTGCAAACTTTTCACGTACCGCAAAAAATCACCGGTTACTTCCGCTAAGCTGATGGCGGTAATCTCCAGCTGTTTCGCTTCAATTAATTCCAGCAATTTTCCGAGCGGCCCGGCGAATTGTTGCAATTTAACTTCGTAATTGGTCATAAAATAGGGATTAGTAGTTAGGGATTAGTAGTTAGGAGTGGATCGGGCTCGAGGGCGCCGCGAGTATAAATATTTGATGGGTTCCAGAGCATCCATCCTCCATCCAGCTCCGGATGGCCGGCTACCGCGTCTTCCCAAGCTTTAATTTGGGCGCGGACTTTTTCCGCGTCGTAATTTGCTCCTAAATTAAAATCTTGAAACCAGGGACGCAATTTAGTGGTCATCGGTGTTGTGGAGGCAGCAGCTTGTAAATCAACCATTCGTTTAACGGCAGCATCCATTGAATATTTAATTATCTCATAAGGGTGGTCAGCCGGATTTTCAAAACCGATAAAACCCGGAAAATAATGCGACGGGTAGGTCATCGGGGCGAGCGCGTCAAAATTTGGCGAAGCGAATTCCAAATGCTGGCCGATCCCCAAGCCGTCTTTATTGACGGTAACCAAACCGAAAAGATCCGCGGAAAGTCGGCCGTCGGGGATTTTGAAACGAACGTATTCAAAGAAATCTTTCACCACTCGGGTTTTCAGTGTCTTTTCGTCCCAAATGGGATGTTTAATATCATTCAAATCGCCATCAGAAGCAAAACGAATGTAATCAAAATTTGCTTCATCAAACCCACGACTCAAAATTTCTTTGGCGACGGCAATATTGTAATCCCAGACTTCGGTAGAGGCGGTATCCATCCAGGTCAATCCCTTGCGATCCTTCCAGGTCTCGCCGGTGCTGGAACTATATAAAGCGATCTCCGGACGAGCCAAAGCCAAACGTTGATCCTGGAAAACCGAAATGCGCCCGATCACGTAAATATTTTCATCATGCAAACGCTTCACTAATTTATTCAGTTGAGGAATCCTGATTTCCACGGCGTTATATTTTTTCGGAAGTTCCAATTCACTGTTGTAGGTCAGATAACCCGAAAAATCTTTGACGTCAATTACGACCGCGTTCAATTCGGTCTCTTTAATCAGATCAATCAGATATTTCAGCTTTTTTTCGCTTCCCGCGGACCAACTGGTGGCGTAAATGGCCTTAATTTTGTCGGGTGGGAAAGAGAGCGGTTTCTGCGGTTCAATGTCGGAAATTTTGGGAACAACCGGCGGAGCAGGAGCTACCTTCTTCTCTACTCCCGGATCTTCGCTGACACTGATTAAAATATCATTGGACCGGCTAGAAAATAAAAAAAGGCCGAGCCCAATTAACCCAAAAACTAGAACAATTGTAACGCTCCTCACGCGCATCTTATTGCTCTAATTTAAGCACATTTGGAGAGGTTCATAAAGTTATTCCGCCGGAGGCGGATCCTCCTTCGGAGGAAAAGTTTATAAAGTATTGACACTTTCTTAAAAATATCATACAATCACCGGTAGAACGATTTAGCATGGAGCTAAATCTTGAAAAATTTCACTGCCATATTCTATGAGAGGATTGCGCAATGTTTGCCGAACCACAGACAGCGACGAAGGGCTCTGCGTTTGTAAGAGTTTTGAAATTGGGAGAGGATCGGGATCCGAAGAAGTGGACTCACATTTTGCTGGTGCACAATAAACGCAAGCCGATCCCGGAAAAAAAGCGGGAATGGAAAACGCCCGGCTGGAGTATGCCCGGAGGAGGAATTCAGGACTACGCGAATTATACTGACGCTAAATACAAAATGCCCGACGAATGTGAATGCGAAACTCCGATTGAAGCGGCGTTGAGGGAAATGTTTGAAGAAGCCCACAAGATTATTGATATCCGGGGTGACCGGACCGACAACAGTCCCACCAATGAAAGTCAGAAGTTGTTGGATCTGCTCACTAATCTTAGTTTGGAACGCGCCGGCAAGCGCATGGTCGGAACCCCCGCGTATCAATACGCCACCCAGGAACTAATCAACACAGTTCACGCGTACGCGAAACGAGTTCTGGAATTGGGCCTCATTGAATTCAAATTCACCGACAACAGCAAACTTGATCGTCCACCCGCCTACATCTTTGAAGTCTGGTCAGATGATCTCTATCTTGGAGAGGCCATTACCCCCGGCTTCCATGATGACGGTAAAAATACCGACAAAGCGGAATGGTTTGAACGGGAAAGAGTGGATGAGTTCACCGCCTCCTTCTTCTCTAATGCTTCGGAATACTACGAACATCTGAACAAGATCAAAGATCATGATATCTACCGGATGATGTTCGCGGATCGTATAAAACAGGTCGCCCTAATGACGGCAGAAGAAGAGGCGGCCCTGCCTCCGCTGGTAGAAGTTCTCCACCCCGGCAAGCTTCCCTTCTACATCTACCGCTCCACTCTGGAACGGTTGGACCTGAAGCCCCGCTAAAAACGGGGTTTTTTTATTCTCAATAGTCATTCGTTATTAGTTATTCGTTCGGTTATAATTAACCTCATGGCGCTCGCAATTTATAGGAAGTACCGTCCGAAAAGTTTTGAGGAACTGATCGGTCAAAAGGAAATTATCCAGGTTTTGCAAAATGCCGCCAAGCAAGATAAGCTGGCGCACGCTTATCTTTTTTACGGCCCGAAAGGAACCGGCAAGACTACTGTCGCCCGGATGATCGCCAAGCTCGCTAACTGCGAAAAGCGGAGGGATGATAAAAAATTCCATCAGCAGGGCGAACCCTGCAATGAGTGCGGCCGCTGTAAAGACATTGACGCCGGCCGGGCGCTGGACGTGATTGAAATTGACGCCGCCTCCAACCGCGGTATTGATGATGTCCGCGAGCTCCGGGAGGGCATCCGCGTCTCCCCCGCTTCCTACGAACGAAAAGTGGTGATCATTGATGAAACGCACATGCTTACCCGGGAGGCCTTTAACGCCTTATTAAAAACACTGGAAGAGCCGCCGGCGCACGCGATTATGGTACTCGCCACCACGGAATTGGAAAAAGTCCCGCCAACAATAGTTTCCCGCACCCAGCGGTTTAATTTCCGGAAACTGACGATTGAAGAAATTTTATCCAAACTAAGAAAGATCGCCGCCACCGAAAAAATTAAAGCCAGTGATGACGCGTTAGAACTGATCGCCTCCTGCGCCGAAGGCAGTTTGCGCGACGCTGAATCCCTGCTGGATCAGCTGGCCAGCATCAAGTCGGATGTGGAGCTGGAAGATATTGAAAAAATTATCGGCAAGGTTGGACAGGCCAAGACTGCCGAATTTTCGGATCTGATTTTAGCCGCCGATCTTTCGGGCGCCTTGAAATACATCGCCAACCTGAACTCCGGCGGCTACAACCTGGTGGATTTCAATAAAGAATTAATTCAATACTGGCGCCGACTGCTCAGCTTGAGATTTGATTCCACGATTGAGGAGCTATTCAAGCAAGAGCTCACGAAAAAGGAAGTGGAGAAAATGAAAGAGCAAAGCGCCAAGCTGACGCCGGAAAAACATCTCAAATTAATCAAAGATTTAATCCGGGCCTACAGCGAAATGCGCTACTCTCCCTTCGCCGCCGTCCCATTGGAAATTGCGATTATTGAAAATTTAAGTAAATAAAAAAAGCCGTAGCTTTTCAGCTACGGCTTGAGAGAAACAGGAAGAGCAAAGGTGTACTTGGCACGCGCTTGGTCATGCTTTGTGAGACAGGCCACGCAGACACGACCGTCAGCCCATTGGGCCGGAACAGGCGCGAACTCGGCCGACACTCCGCAGTTTGTTTGCACTGCAGAGTTTTGAACGGGCTTCTCGTCAGTATCCAGTAGGTGGATGGTCATTTCGCCGCCTCCGGGGTCAGCTTCACCTTGCGGTGATGAACCCAGATGCCATCAACATCACTCCACTTGGGACCATCCTCTTGCTCCTCCACACTCCAGGAGATCACCTCCAGATCGGGATGCGTTAATTCAAAAGCTCTTAGCGCTCCTAAGATCTCGGACACCTTTTCGCTCGTCCGGGCCCGAGAGAAGTTCAGCGGGATATAGGAGTTGTTTCCGCTGGTCACGCAGACGGTCATATCGTACTGCGTCTGACCCTCCTTCATGACACTCACCGGCTTTGCTCCTGGATCACAGCCGATCAGCCCGAAAAAAAGCACTGCAGCGATCACCAGCACGAAAAGATTTCCCGGAAGATTTCTCATCTCTGCCTCCGCTTGTTGAGGTTTTATTTGGTTATCGGCGAATTGCCGAACTGTTGATATTATAGCATAAGTAAGCCCATTCTGTCAAGGGCTCTATCTTGCAAACACACTCGGTAAATTTTAGAATTGGGGTAGACCTTTGAGGGCAGTGAGATGTTGAAGAAGTTCTACGCCGTAACGCAGACTTCCATTTATGAGGTTCAAGATACTGAAAACGGACCGCTGGCCACAAAAATTGCCCTTCGCGGCAGTAGCGAGATCGTCGTTGGAGAATTTTTGAAACACGGCACAATGCTTTCTGTTGGCCACAACTTGTGGATGTTCGTTCCTGATGGACACGGCTTTATGTCGCCAATGACCAGCTACGAACGCGACTTGGGTAAAGTAAGCTCGCAGTGGTGGGGCGGACACAGCTCTCCGGTGGTGGCGCTCACTTTGAAAAAGTCCGACGCAGAAAAATGCTTCAAATCCGGCAGTACCAAAATCTGCGACCCCGACTGGGCGGAACACACCAAAGCCGTTTTGAAAGCAATCGGTAACGATCATCCGAAATTCTCCCTCCCCTCCGATCCTGACCTCCGTCTGATGGATCCCGCGAAACTTTAGAGAAACTCCCGCCTGTTGAATCAGGCGGCTTTTTGTTGTAAAATAGGTTCATTGCGGGATCGTCTAATGGTAGGACACAGGACTTTGAATCCTGGTATCTAGGTTCGATTCCTAGTCCCGCAGCACTGTTGTAAAAATCAGGTTTGCGTGGTATAATCTTGGCGGAACACTGACAAAAAGGAGTAGATCATGAACACCCAAAAGCCCTCCGTAATTTATGATCTAGTGATCGTCGGCGCCGGTATTACCGGCACATCGCTGTTGTATGCCTTGAGTAAGGCATCCAACGTGAGAAAGATTGCTATCTTGGAAAAGTATTCCGGCGTTGCGTTGGTGAACTCTCATCCGCTGAATAACAGCCAAACCTCGCATGACGGCAGTACCGAAACTAACTACAACGACCAGCACATGCTGGAAGTGCAGAGAGCGGCTAAGCTCTTGCGTGGTTATGTGGAGAGGTCGGGCAAGCCCGGCCTTTTCAAAAAGACACACCGAATGGTGCTGGGAGTCATCGAAACGGAAGTAGTCATGCTAAGAATGAGGTTTGAGATGATTAAAAACCACTATCCCGACCTTAAACTGATCGGCCCGAAAGAACTCGCCGTGATTGAACCGAAGATAATGGAAGGCCGGAACCCTAACAAACCGGTCTGCGCTCTGATTAGCACCGAGGGCTACGCGGTCAATTACCAGGCGACCTCCCAATCTTTCCTGAATGATTCGCAAACCGCCAATCCGGACATCAACTTTTCGCCCCTTACGGAAGTCCAAAAGGTCAGCCGAGATGAGTACGGATATTATGTGATTGAAACCAACCGGGGAAAATTCGTTACCAAGTTCGTGGAATTCGCGGCTGGTCCGTACAGCTTGAAATTCGCCCACGCGCTCGGCTACGGCAAAGAATTCACAATCCTCTCCTTTTCTTTTTGCTCTTGCTCCTCGGATTTCTTTTTACCCTCTTCCTCATCCCCTTCTTCTTTCTCTCTTTTTTCATACTGCTCGTGGGTTTCCGACGGATTTTCTTCCATCTTGCCGGAAAAATCCTGAACCATTTTGTCTTCCAATTTTTCCAGATTCTTTTGCGCCTTCTTTTTTAAAGCTTCTTTCTGCTCTTTGGAAAGTTTATCAAAACTCTTTTTCAAAGCTTGATTCAGCTCATCACTGAACTTATCCATTGGGAGCGGCAAACTAGGTGCTTCTTGCCCCTTGCCATCTTCCGATTCGGCCTCTCCCTCTTCTCCTTCCTCTTCAGACTTCTCTTTTCCTTCTTCTGATTTTTGCTTTCCTTGTTCCGCCGCGGCCTGATTAGCTATCTCTTCAACCGCCTTATCGATGGCTTTCTGGAGTTCCTCGCGAAGCTCTTCTTTCAAATCTTCCAAAATATTATGCATAATCTTGCTAATCATCTCCCTCTACTCCTCTGTACCTTCATCTTCTTTAACCATTTTCTTATCTTCCGGCCAGATTTTGGTATAGGCAATTTTGT
>JBBTRE010000006.1:0-12768 GCA_038065375.1 Patescibacteria group bacterium
AACTCCGCCGTAAGCAATTTCAATACCGTATTTTTCAACATCGGTCTTCAACTTCAAAGTGTAATCATAAATGGCTCGGGCGTTTTGGGGCTGACCGGCGCGCATATATACCTCAAACAGTCGCTTCAAATCATTAATAAAGTTCCACAGCGGAGCGTGTGGGAGCTTAGTGTCAACCGAGTTCAACCGGATATCGTTGAGGTTTTTTATAACCTGCTGGACAATTTCGTTTCTTTGCATAAAGATCGCCAAAGTCGCGTAATTTAATTGCGCGTCGCGATAATTCGGTTCCAAATCAACCGCCATCTTCAGCGCCTCCAGAGCTTTATCAATATCGTTAGTCAGCAGATAATTATCCGCGAGCAAAAATAGAATCTGCTGTTTGTTGGGGCTTAAGCTGCGCGCAAACTCCAGATGATAGCGAGCCTTGCCGAAATAAGATGGGTCGTAAGACCGCGCCGACTGATATAAATTCGCCGCCATCAAATGAAGCCGGATCTGTTGGCTGTGTTTTTCTAAAAATGCTTCAATTTTGTCGGTTGTGTATTCAACAAAATTCTTTTTGGCTTCTAACGGAAAATTGCCGTTGCCGATTAACAGGCCGGTCACGCGAGCCAGCTGCTCCAGTGTTTCCGTGTTGGCGAAAGTATTAATTTCCAAAGCTTTATGAAATTCATTCAAAGTAGCGGCCATCGGGTCGGCAGACTGCATAGAGGTCGCTTTTAAGGCCGCGATGATGCCGCGACTTTGAGCAATGGGACGCAGATTCGCGGAATAAATCAGACCAATCACCAAAACCAGACCAGCGCCGAAAATAATTTTGGAGACCTTCTGACTCTCGGGAACATTCAAACCTTTAATTTTTATCAGCCCTTCCGGCAGAAATCCTTCGCTTAATCTATTCACATAGGCCAGCAGAGCAAAGAAAATTACATAAGTATTAAAATTATCAAAAACGAAAAGATTCTGGAAAAGATAGGCCCCCGTCGCGACTATCAAAATAAGAGCTTCTTTTATACCCAATAATTTCCTTATTGCCAGCTGTATCAGAGACCAAATTAAAGTCGCGAACAAAGAAAGGTAGGCCAGCAGACCCAAAATTCCGCCGTTCAGTAACCACTCAAAAATGATATTGTGCGGCCGGTCAAACCAGGGCTCTTGATCATAAAGCTTAGGGTTATAATATTTTGAAAAAGCATATAGGAAATTTTCTTGCCCCCATCCCAAAATCGGACGCTCTTTAAAGGCCTGCCAACCCAAACCCCAGATAGCGAAACGGGATTTAATCGTCCGCTCCCCCAAAGAAATAGAGGTCAAGCGCGACAAGACCGGATTATTTTGCACCAGACTGGCGCCGCGCATCAGCCATAGCCCGGCCGGCAATAAAATCGCCGCCACTAGCACCCACAAAGTTATTTTTCTGAATCGCTGTTCACCCGGCGTCCGGTCAAAAAACAAATAAAGAATTAGGAATAATGGCACTGCCAAAACAAGAGCCAAAGTAACACCGCGAGACGCGGTGAAAAACATAATAATGAGATTGAAAATAATGACGGCTCCGTAAAAATATTTCCCGGCGCGACTAGCAACGTTAACCATCAAAACCAGCGCTAAAGTAATAACCAAGGTTAAATAAGCGGCCAAATAAGTCGGATTACCAATTGTTCCATCAATACGAAAGTTCCCTCCCTGGATTGCCTCTTTCAGCCCCAGTACTTGCAGAACGCCGTAGGAGCCGACGAAAATACCGGCAATCACGAACAAATTAAAAAACTGTAGCCACTCTTTCTTGGTGCGGAAAACGCTGGTTAAAACAACAAAGTAAGCCGCCAAATGCAGAATCATCATATAACCCTCCATGCGCTCTAGGCGCGACCAAAAGCTGTGGTAAGGATCTACGCCCAGTAGATCCGCCAATCCGATAACGGCCACAAAAGCTAAAATTGCCAAAAGAATTGGGGTAAGTTTGGGTCGGTATTCTTTGTTAAGAAAGATCAGGCCTAACCAAAGCGCGAAGGCAATTTCAACCAAAATCCGGAAAGCGAAGTTTCTTCCGGAGATATAAGGGAAAAACATGGATTTAGAAATCCAGTACGACAGAAATGGGATGACGAACATGAGGGCTTTGATGCCCCAAACATAGTAATTCTTCAAAGTCTGAACGTTCATTTAGCTTTTATCTTTTTGAGCCTTCTTTTTCTCTAAAGCTTCCAGGTCGCTGATATGTTTACTCACGTCATCATAAGTTAGGCCCTGCGATGCTAATAGGTCACCATTAAATTTCCATGCCGCTGCCAAAAGATCGTGCACATCATTCAATCCTTGCTGTTTGGCAAATATCATAAAGGCCAAAGTGTCTTTCGGGAAACAATAGCCCCCGAAGCCACGATAGCCGCCATGAGTCACATCTAAGTGCGAGTCGCCGATACGATGATCTGCCGACATACCCTGGCGCACATTGTCATAGTTAGCTCCAATTTTTTCCGAAACTTTTGCCAATGCATTCGCCCAGTTAACTTTCTGCGAAAAATAAACATTGCCGGCATATTTAATAATCTCGGCTTCAGTGGCGCTAATACGCGTGTGTTTATAAGTGCCGACGCCCCAGGGAGACATAAATGGCGCGCGCGGGAGCAGAGACAAAACCAAATGGGCCGCCTCCATGCTCTTTTCGGTAAAACCAACGATCTGACGATCCGGGTGCAACATATCGCTCCAAGCGGTTTTTTCGCTCAAAAATTCCGGATTAAAAAGAAGTTTGTGGTTCGGGTATAATTTCTGCATCTTCTCGGTGGTGCCGGGAGTAATAGTAGACTTCAATACCACTATCTTCTCGCCCTTGATCTTGCCAACAGCACCCTCAACTATGGAGGTGTCGCAAGAACCATCTTTGGAATTAACGGGGGTCGGAACCGCGATAAAAACCACGTCGGCGAGATTAATATCGCCGGCGCATTTTGCGGGGTCAATGTCGTACAACATCAAATCCTCCCCTGCTTTATAGCCCTTGAATTCTTCAAAGTATCGTTTGAGCTGGGCGCCCACCCAACCGATACCAATTACACCAAGTTTTAGACGGTTCATTATAAAAATTATTCTATCGCAAAATCGGTCAAATTAAAAGCCCCTGCCAAACTGGCAGGGGCGGATACTAATCCTTCATTCAGACTGCTCCAAGCGCGTCGCAAATCTTGCGGGCCGCGACGCCCTTTTCAGTCACCATCGGGAAAACTTCTTCCTGGCGGGCGCGCATCGTGGAATCCCTGTAATGCAGCAGGGAAAGCGATAGATCATTCCTAAGCTCTCTCTCTGTTCGGGACAAAGCCGCGATCTGCATTTCCACCGGCTTCCATGGCCAACCACCGGACTGCTGAACCTTTCTCTTGTACATATCGTGGAAGTAATGAATCACGGGCGTTCGCTGGCAGGCCGCCTCAATTCCCAAATTGGAAGCCAACACTACCAGTACGTCAGAAACTGCGATCAAATCCCGAGTCGGAATGACGCCGGGCTTAACAACCTTCACCACCGGAACTTCGCTAAACTCCGCGAAGCATTCATAATGTTCCGGTTTCACGGGATCTCCGGGATGCGGGGCAAGCACCACCACACAGGGGATATCCACGTCCTCCTGAACCCCGCCAACCACCCGGATAGTATCGGCGTAAATCATGTTGCCGATGGGATCCTTGCCACCAACCGCCAACACAACCTTCGCGTCATCGGAAATACCCAGTAGTTTGCGGACTTCGAAGCGAGGCATCGTCGGATCAAAGTAATCCTCCCAGCAGGGATTGCCGCTAGCTACGACATCCGCGTTCGGGAACATCACCTTGGCTTCCGCGACTTCATCGGTGGCCACTACGAAAAGTTTGCCGGCCTTCTCCCGGAAAGGAGTAAACCAGGGGCGCTTGTAGCAGTCAAAGATGTCGTTAACGAATCCGTAAGGAATGTCGTTATCCATCGCCGTCTTCACGGCAATAATTTCTTCTTTAGACAACTTCTCCGAAGACGACATCCCGGACAAAACAATGTCCGCAGAAAGCGCCAAGGCCTGAATTGACTCAACCGAAAAATCGTCTAAGAGTTTTCCGTGACCGAGCATTGCTCTCACTTCATGACCTCCACGAGCCTGTAATTCAGCTCGTACCCGCTCCAAAATCTGCGACGGCGCCACATCCCGGGCAATCATCGTAACGATCACAAGCCACCTCCCTAGATCAATCCTTGTTTGATCGGGCGACCAATCCGCAGCGGATTGGTATTTGCCTTTTCAACGAACGCAGCAAGATAATACCTCAGATATTAAAATTAGTCAAATAAAAACCTAATAACTAAGCCCTAGCCGCTAATCGCTTCCCAAGTGATTGGGTCAAACTTCTTTAATGAAACCTTAGTTTTTTTACCCAAAACTTCTTCGTATTTCTCGGATGGCAATCCTCCGGCCATTGCTTGGGGACGCATCGCATAAAGCATTTCTTTGGTGAGTACGGTATCGGCGGGAATATCCTGACCAGCCATTAGCGCCTTACGGAAAAGCGGCCGAAAAACCGTTTCGCCCTCCTGCAAAATCTTCGCTTCGCTTCCCATTCCCCGCTTGCCGTAATCACTCTCCAGAACTTCCTTTTTCTTAGCCGGATTATTTTCCAATTCCCGAACCCCCTTAACCAGATCCTTTAACTCCGCTGGCGTCATAGAAACTTTGTGATCCGGACCCCAAATATCGCGCCCCATAGAAAAATGTTTTTCCAAAATGGTCGCGCCCATCGCTGCCGCCAAAATATCCGGCTCTATACCAATGGAATGATCAGAAAAACCAATAGGCATATCGAACTTATCCCTATACAAATTCATCGTGCTCAAATGCAAATCCTCCGGCGGGCAGGGATATTTGGAAACGCAGTGCATTAGAGCCACTCTCGGATTCTTTTCCCGCAAAAATTTCACCGCCTGCTCAACCTCCTCAATAGTGCTCATTCCGGAAGAAAGGATAATCGGCTTGTCGGTATTCCGCATATAATCCAACGCCACGAAGTCCAAGATGTCGCCAGAGCCGATTTTCCAGAGCTGGGTATCAACTTGCTCATGCAAAATTTTCGCCGCTCCCCGGCTCATCGGAGTAGAGAAGAAGAAAATTCCTTTCTCTTCGCAATATTTTTTCAACGGCAACAAGAATTCTTTTACCGGAGTACCGAGGGTATTCCTGGTAACCCAACCGTAACGATCGCCGCTCTTCCAATTCGGGAAATGGGGGGAGACAAAATTAATATTTAAAATCTCATCCTCAACATTGTGAGTCTGAATCTTAACTGCGTCGGCTCCCGCCACGACAGCTTCATCCACCAACTGCTTGGCATTTTTTAAATAAACTTCAACCGATTGCGGCTCTTCGGTCTGAATAAAATTCTTGCCGATCTCGGCAATGATAAATACTCCCTTCTGAATTTTGTCCCACACCTGGTTGGAATTCATGATGTTAATTTATGACCACAATATAGCAACCACGCCGGCAATGGCAATAGCCGCACCGAGTAACTTTTTACCCAAATCTTTCTCTTTGAAAAAGAGCCAACCCCAGATTACTCCCAACAAAACACCGACCCGCTTCACCGCAATTGTATAGGAAGCAAAGCCGCCCAGCAAAGCCGAGTTGTAGAGCACCGTGCCACCGGCGCTCAACGCTCCCATCAGCAAAAGAAGGGGTATTCCGGCAAACCACCACGGCGCCTTTCTTGCCAATCCATCTTCTGGCGGCTTTGCTACAAAAAAATGTTTCCGTCGAACCAATAGATAAAGCCCATAACTAATTGCCATAAAAGCGAGCGTTGCCGCGGGAGCAAAAATCCGGTTGGAATAAATCGCGGCGGCTTTATCAAAGTTAACGCTTAACGAGGACAATAATGCGACGGACAAACCCAACAAATTTCCTTTGGTAAAATCCTGCACATTTTTTTGCGCCGTGTTTTTCCGGAAGGCCACCCACAAACCGATAATGGTCAGGAAAACGCCGAAAGTCCCCAGTAGAGTCGGCTGTTCTCCAAGCAACACAAAGGATGTCAGCAGGAGAAAAATCGGCGTCATCAAGCTCATTGAGTACACCGAAGAAAATTCCCCGACTTGGTAAGCCCGTAAATACATCAACGCGGAGACATTATTGATTGCTCCGGTGATAATTACCGCCGGCCAAAACCTAGGATCCAGATTCGGGAATCCGACAAAATAGGCAACGATGAATAATCCGATAGAGGCCACCGACGCTGAAACAAACTTGATCGCCACATTGGAATACCGACGATCCAAAATCGCTTCCTTAGAAAGAACTTGCGTAAGGGACGTTGTAACCGCCGAACCTAATGAATAAAAAAGCCAGGAAAACATAGATCAAGTTTAACAAACCAGGAAGTAGAAACTCGAGCGTTAAGAACGCGAAAGCGAACTCGAGTTTTCACTTACCTGGTAAACAAAGTCCTACGACCAAAGAATCAAAACGACTCCGCCGATGGCAATGGCGGCGCCGAAAACTTTTCTGGCAATATTCTTTTCTTTGAAGAACAGCCAACCCCAGATAACACCAAACAATACGCCGGTGCGCTTCACGGCGATCGTGTAGGAAGCCGGGCCGTGCAACAACGCCGAGTTGTGCAATATATTTCCCAGCGCTAACGATAAACCCAGAAGCAACACAATCAATAGGCCCGTCCTGACGGACCCGTCGGGCGGTCCGGGCTCTTCTATCTCCGGTATTTTATAAGTCCGGACTAATAAACTACGATGTCTGATTAATAGATAAACGGCAAAGCAGATTGCGAGTATTCCAAAACTCACGGCGGGGGCGAAAAAAGCATCAGCGTAACGAGCGGATAATTTATCAAAATTCACCGTCACCGACCAGATTAGGGCTACCAATACTCCTAACCAATTTCCTTTTTTGAAATCCGGAACTTGGGTGTGTTTATGTCCGCTCAAAGTTACCACCGACAATCCGATTACCGTAAGGATCACTCCGATTAAACCAGATAGTGATGGGGTCTCTCCGAGAAAAATAAATGAGGTGAAAACTAAAAATACCGGCGTCAACAAGATCATGGAATAAACCGTGGAGAATTCACCGAGCGAGTAGGCCTTCAGCATTATTGGAAAAGCAATCGCGTTTAATATGCTGGTAATAAAAATCGCCAGCCAAAATCCCGGCTGAATCACGGGGATGCCAATCACTAATCCGGAAAGAACCAGCAGTATCGAGGAGGCAGTCAGTGAAGACAGAAAGGTGATGGATATTTTTGAAAGGCGCCCGGCGCTGATCGCCCACTTTTGAATAACTTGAGTGGCGGAATTAGAAATCGCCGATCCGAGAGCTAAAACAAACCAAAGCAACATGAATCTAATTTAGAACAAAAAAGCCCCGCTGGATAGCGGGGGTTACTGATGATTTCTATGATTACTTCTTCACTGCCGTGATGATCGCGGTCGGATGATAGGCCACGACCGAGACTAGCTCATCAAAGTCGGGAAGGGAACAAAGCGTCTTAATGGACTCTTCCATCGCGCTGATCTTTTCCTTGATGGGAAGGTCGCAAAGCGGTTTCCAGCGGAAGAAAACGGCCCAGGCATTCTTCAGGAACTCCAACACTCGTTCCCCGCTGATTGGCACCATGATTTCGGTCACTCTGACCATTTCCATCCCAGCCGCCTCAAACGCCGGCTTCAATTCTTCACGGCTGAACTTTTTTCCGGCCGGAGGCCAGAGATTTTCACGATCAAAATCCGGGTACCTCTTACGAACAGTCTCCAACACCACCTCATGAGCGATCAGGTAAAGCGGGTGAGAAAGTTCGGTCATAATCTCATCCGCCGCCGGAGGCTCGCCTGATCGATGGTCGGAGATCTTGTGAGTCGTGAATTCAAAGTTGGATGGCCCAAGATCAAAAGCCAGCACACCATACTCACACAACACTTTTGAGATTTCAGTTAATACCGTAGGCAGAACATCTTTCAGGTTGTGCATGACCTGGCACATCGCCACCACATCAATAACTCCGATGTCATCATCATCAAGCACCGCGCTCAACTCCTCGGCCTTACCGGACTTAATAGTTACTTTGGGATGGCAGAAAAGATTCATTCCGAGAATCTCTCTCATGCTTTCTTCCGGCTCTACGGCGATAATTCGTTCAAAGCTGGAAAGTAACTCCATCGTGGAGACTCCAACGCCGGCGCCCAAATCAATACAGGTCTGCATGGATCCGTTAATGGCTCTACTAACCTGCTTGACCTCCGTCAGCACCAGCCGAGCCATTTCCCGGTAGTAAGGATCACGCAAACTGAAGGCCGCGTAAGGCACACCGGCGCCGGCGAATACTGGCGGAGTCGCAGGAACAGCAGCTTTCGCTTCCATCTTTACCTCTCTATTCAATGAACGGCGATCCGAAACCCCATAATGGGATTCCTGAAAAGATCTGCTATATGATAGCAGGAATTTTAATAATTGCAAGCCGGGCCGTACCCTCGCACAAATGCTGATGGGGTTGCCCGGCGGGAACCCAAAGCCAGTCGCCGGGTTTCAGTACTGATTCCGTACCGCCACGAATTGATTTTGCTTTCATCTCACGCTGATCTTCGGAACCATCAGCATTCTTTTTGAACCATGGTTCGACAAGCTCACCACTATAAATAAATTTCACTTCGCCCTCCAAGCAAAGCCACAAGTCGCCTTCGTGCATATGAACTTCCGCATCATTGTTCAGAACTTCTTTGTCTTCCAAAATATTCAACGGCATTTTGTTCGCCGCCGCCAACGACTTCAACGGCTCAAGCAATTTCTTGCCCTGAACAGGCGCCGTCGCCAAAGTTTTATCAATATCTTCTTTCCTAACCAATACGCAATTATTCATTTATATAGTGAGTTAATCGAATTATTATTTTGTTAATTCTTTTTTTACCAAGTCTGCGATAAATTCCTCGGTAATCTGCATCGCGTCATAAGTTGCCCCGCCGATATGCGGAACGATAATCAAGTTATGCTGGCCGCTTTTCGCCATTTCCCAAAGCTCGCTTTTCGCCAAGTGCGCGCCGCTACCCTCTTCGTCCCACATCACATCCACCGCCGCGCCGGCAATCCACTTTTCTTTCAGCGCCTTTTCCAGAGCTCCTTTTTCCATAATTTCCGCCCGCGCCGTGTTTACCAAATACGCCGTCGGTTTCATTAATTTCAAATCTCTTTCCTTTACCAGATTCTTCGTGTCGTCAGTCAACATGACGTGCAACGAAAGAATATCGGAATTTTGGAATAGTTCGTCGTGGCCCACCTTTTGGACACCCTGATTTTTCATCTCCTCCACGGAAACATTCGGGTCGGCGGCGGTCACTTTCATTCCTAACGCCAAGCCGGAACGAGCCACCATCCTACCAAGCCGTCCCAAACCCAAAATTCCAAGTGTTTGCCCGGCCAACTGATAACCCTTAAATAAATCGCGGTTCCAACCGCCGCCCATAACGTGGGCGTGCGCCTGCGGAATTTTCCTCGCCAAAGCTAAAATCAAACCCAGAGTTTCTTCTGCGGTAGAAGTAATCTTGTCCAAAAAAGAAGTATGTCCCCGCAAAGTGACTAATTTGATACCACGCTTTTCCGCTTCGGCAACATCAATGTGATTCAATCCCGTGGTCGGCGAAGCGATAATTTTCAAATTCGGCATCTTATCCATCCAGGAACTATCAATTTTATTCTTCAGCCGAATCGCGATAACCTCTACGTCGGCGGTTGGTTCGCCGCCCAAAACCACCTCGCCAAGAGATTTATACATCTCAATGGCTTTCAAAGAATAATCTTGCGGCTCGGTGATTAAGACTTTCATAAGAATAGGGTTTAGGGTTTAGGGTTTAGGGTTTGCAAAGCTTTCTCCGCTGCTTCCCAATCCGCCGGGACGTTAATATCTACAACATATTTCGGATCAATAACATATGGCATAGTTTTCTCTCCATAAAAATTCGGCTTCACCGGATCAAACAACAAGCCGGTCTTGAAAAGATAAATGGAACCGACGCTCCAATAACTTTTTTCCAGATCCTGCCGGCGGGCGACGCGATTATAAATAGGCCCGGAATCTTTCACCAAACGTAAAACGCCACCCTCATTAACAAACATGGCTTTCTTGTAATGAAAGTTCTCCGGAATCTCCGCCACACTCAAAACGGAATCAGCGTCAGACTTTTCAATCAACTCAACCGCTTCTTTAATATGAAATGCTTGCCGCGCCGGAGAAGTCGGCTGGAGCAACAAAACATAATCCGGCCCGTAGCCGTCTTTTTCTTTCAAAGCTTTTACCGCGTGCTGTAGTACAGGAAGATGAGCGGCCTTGTCATCAGCGATATCGGCGGGGCGCATAAATGGAACGTCGCATCCATATTCTTTAGCTACTTCAGCAATCGCCGGATCGTCAGTGGAAAGAATCAAACGATCAACCACGCCGGATTGCTTGGCGGCCTCAATCGTATAAGCAATCAATGGCTTGCCCAACAGCGGCTTAATATTTTTGCCGGGGATTCCCTTGGAACCTCCCCGAGCAGTGATAACTCCTAAAATTTTAGCCATGTTAGATTGTATAAAACTTTTTCTGTGGATTCAGTTTTATCTTAGACAGAACCTCAACGATTTTCCGGCTGGAGCCCGCCTTGAAATAAAGCTCGGATTTCTTATATGGCCCATGGGTAAGTTGAGACTGGATGGCTTTCCTGATCGCATCAATCCGGTAGCCGGCATCAACAACATTTTCAGCTCGCAAACGGTTTGCCTGCCGAGTGCCGACGTTCACTACTGGCGTTCCCAAGTAAGAAGACTCTTTGATACCGGCGGAAGAATTGCCGATCATTACGCTCGCCCGACGTAAAAGCGCGATAAAATCATCCGGTAAAAGATCGGTGACGAAGCGGATCTTTTTATTTTTTAATTTTCCGTGCTCGCGGTAAACGCGGATAGCTTTAGAAATTTCGTTGGTGCCGGCATCGCTGTTCGGCCAGAACCAAACCGTCGGCAAATTAATCGCATCCACCGCCTTTAAAGTTTCCTCAAAATTTTTGCGATTATTTTTTTCGGTGGTTACCGGATGTTGCATCACCATCAAAAACGGCTTATTCACATCAATCACAAAACCCATACCGCTCTTGTTAACCGCCCAGCCGTCATTTTTCTTATCTACCAAAGCTGCAAACTCCACATCCGGCGAACCAACGTTAAAAACCATCCGAGGATTCTCTCCCATTTGGATTACCCGCTTGCGAGCGCCATCGTTAGTCACAAAGTGAACATGAGCAAGTTTAGTAATCGCGTGGCGAACGCTTTCATCAATCGTTCCCGTAAGATCCCCTCCCTCAATATGAGCAATAGTTTTATTTAGATAGGCCGCCACCATCGCCAACGCTAATTGTTCAAAGCGGTCACCGCGAATCAGAACTATATCGGGATTCAATTTATAAAGAGAGTTGGAAAATTCTAGAGCGGCAAGTCCGGAGGTCTTCGCCATGGCGATATGATTGCCACCCTCAATCACGTTAAACAGAGTTTCGTTGACGTTGAAGCCGGCTTCCGCCATTGCCGGCAAAAACCGCTCACCGTGTTTGTCTAACAAAACCGAACCACCCACCACTAGCTGTAGATCCAGCTTCGGGCTTTTTTGGATCAAAGTCATTAAATGCTTCTGCCGCGCGTAGTGAATGCGGCTCATAATCGGGAAGCAAATTTTCCGTTTTTCGCGGAGCTTTTTAGGCATCAATTTAGTACCTGTAAATTAACACTTTAGACCCCTAGAGTCAAAGCGTCTTCGGGTATCATCAGCCACGTTTTCACTAGCTACTAATGCCTAGTCGCTAATACCTATTTTATGCCCTATCTTGGTCTCCCCCTCCCTTGGCGGTGTACCACTCGGCTAGCTGTGCCTTATCGGAGGTTTTGACCGCAAAATTCAGATGAGTACGCTTGAAACTAACCGGGTTAAACAGGATCGGCAAACGGGCGAAAATCCCTTTATCGCCGTTCTCAAAACCAGCTTGCTCAAGTCCCTTATCGTGAAAATCTCCGCTGGAGAAGTAATCAACAAAATCAAACTTGTTCTCACGGGCGTACTTGGCGGTCTGCGACAACGCAAATGACTCCGCTTCTTCGTCGGCAACAAAATCAATAATCCGTAACGCCTTCACTCCGAGCGGACCCTTCTCGTTCTTCACGCTTTCTGAACGAACGATCACTAATCCTCTCACCTTCCCATTGTCTTTAGCGGCGAACATTGAATATTTCACCAAAGGATTTTTAGCAAACCGCCAATTCAAATATTCCGCGGTGCGCTCAATAGTAATCGGGTAGCGATCTTTAGCGCGGCCCCAGAACTCGTCCATCTCCGGTCCAAATTCCGATACCTGATCAAAGTGCCATCCGCTCTTCATGATTTGCTTAACAGAAGACACCGACAAAGAATAGAGATCATTGTCTGCCTTGATGATATAAACCCAGCGCTCTAAATTGTCTTTTTGCCAACCGGCTTTTTCAAACATCGGCCAGGCAGAGTCGTTAATGGTGTGATCAATGGTCAACGGATGGGCTGCTGCCGCTTTTTCCAACAGTAAATATCCATATCCCAAAGCTCGCAACTCTTTCCTAACAATTAAATTACAAAGCTGAGCGCCCATCATGCTATTCCCGTGATGATTGTGCGGAGCGGAAAAAAGACCGAAAGTTCCGATTAAATTTTCTTTACTATCAAAAAGCCCCAGAGTTTCATA
>JBBTRE010000007.1:0-12432 GCA_038065375.1 Patescibacteria group bacterium
CTATTTAAACTTTTAAAAATTGAAATATCAACTACCTGATGCCGCTATCAAACTTAATTTCCACTTGGCTGATCTCCCCAAGTGTTACCTGAACATATTGTAGGGCGGCATAAGGCAATCCGCCGACAGCTTCTCCCGGGCCGATAATGTATTCACCGGCCGGAACTTTAATTTCAAATTTTCCGTCCGGTCCGACCGGAATCAATTTAATTAAGTTGCCGATTTTATTGGTGATCCGCAAAACGGTTTGGTGCGGCCGATCGGCGCATTCCTCTTCCTTCCCGACCTGGACTACCGGACAGACTGGTCCGATAGTTACCACTCCTTGTATGCCGGTCGCCGGCCCGGAAAGAGGAGCGGCCTCACTTTGCCAGGGGAAAATCCGGCACCACTCCTCGGAACAGGCGGCAGTAATGCCCAGCGCTAACAGGCCGGCAATGGCTAAGGTGGTCAGTGTTTCCATTATTGGATAACCGGCGATTATCAGCTTCCAGTCAATTTTTCCCCTCATATACTTGATTTTATCACAATTTTGTTATATATTTACCTCTAGCCCTGGGGCAGGGTATCACTTTAGGAGGAGTCAGTATGGTGGTCGCGACTAAGGCTTTGGAAGAAACGATCCTCCGCAAACTCAAACAGGAGAAACTGCCGCCGATTATTTTAAAAATGAAGAAGTTTTTCGGAACGCGCTCTATTGAGTCCTATACTTTTTTGAAGCTCAGTAGGCGGTTAGTTCGTTTTTTTGAGGAAGCGCAAACCGAAATTCTGAAAGTTTTCGTGGATTACGGCGCCGGAGTTGACTTAGATCCGCTGGATCTGCCATACAAGCTGGTCATCGGCGAAATGAACGGCGCCTTACCCAAGAATTTTCCATTCGTGGTCGCTATTTGCAAGTGCCAATCTATCCCGAATGAATGTTTCTTCGGAGTCGTTCCGAAAAGCCATATTCCAGGGATTCACGAGATGATTAGACAAGATATCGTGCCAATCTGCACCTGCGATACTCCCCAGAGTATTTCCAAACAGAAAATCACGCTCTGGCGATCTCCCGAAGCAGAAAAATGGCTTACTGGTTAGACTAACAAAAAAAGCGGAGTAGATTTACTCCGCTTTTTTCTTTTTCTCTCCAAACGCTCCGTCGTGCTTCCCATCAGTGCAGTCGCAATGTTTCAGATCTTTTTGGTAGTCGGGGCATTTCGGATCCTGGCATTTCCCTTCCTTTTCCGACACTCCCTCGCACCCGCCCAGACAAATGAAATGATGCATTTAGTAAGTATAAAGTATACGGTATAAAGTATAAAGTATGCCGATTGGAAATTCACACCGAACCCTCAAACAAAAAAGCCCGATGGGGGCTTTTGATTAGAGATTATTGATCCCAAATGTCCGAGGCGATTCGGAAATCGCATTTTGAGCACATTTGGATTGAGACCCCAAAGTATAAGTATTCCCTTCCGAAATAGTCTTTGCGATTATGAACACTCTGATGGCCATTGTATTCCTCATCTTTTAAGTTAACCAAGCAATGAGGGCAAGTACTAGTGATTGTACTGACCAAAACTTTTCCGCATTTCTCACACTCACATTTGAAATCAAGATTTTTTGGCTCCGAAACCGTAATCCTACCTTCGTAATTTCCCACGTAAACCCCGGCTACTAGAGAGTTTTTCAGATCGGGACTCGTTACTTGTTTCCAAGTATGTAAGCACTCATCTTGGAGCAGGGTGATGCGGGATTTCAATTTTCTAATTTCTGCACGAATAGCGGCAATTTCTTCTGACGCGCTTTGCGGCATTATGGCCTCCGATGAATAAAGGACTGAAGAGATATTAACCGATCTTAGATCCCGGCGCAACTTCTTTTTCCGGCATCAGAATCACCGGGCCGTTTTCATCTTTGGCGGCGAGCAGCATTCCCTGGCTCTCTATTCCCATCAGCAATCTCGGTTCTAAGTTGGCGACGATGATAATTTCCCGGCCGACTAAATTTTCCGGAAGATAAGTTTTGCCGATGCCGGCCACTATTTGCCGGTTTTTTGGTTGCCCGGTTTCATCCAGGTCACCGGCGTTCAATTGCAGTTTCAGTAATTTATCCGATCCCTCAACCCTTTCGGCGGCTAGGATTTTTGCCACTCGCAGTTCGGTTTTTGAGAATTCTTCAAAAGTCATTAGAAGATTTGCCCGGAAGTTTTAATGATTTCCCAGGATTGAATTTGACCGAGTGATTCTCCGGTTCCCAGCGCTTCACCCAGTTCACCGCCGAACTTTGTCCAAGTTGGAATACCGATCACGCAACGATTGTTGTTATCAATCGCCAGGCCTCCGGAGTTTCCTAAATCAATTTTAGCCGAAGTTTTATAGCGAGGGCCATATTTTGTCTGAATTGTTCCGCTGATGATTCCATCGGTAATAGTCAGGGTATTGCCTCCGAAAGCGGGATAGCCGAGTAGGGTTATCCGGTCACCGATTTTTATTTCGGAAGATTGGCAGTATGGCATTGGGAAAGCATCAAATTTTTCTTTGGCGTCAAACAGATGAAGCAGGGCAATATCCACTTCGGGATAATTTGGGTCATATTTCCCGATCAGGGCTACTCTCGGGACGCCTAGTTTGGCGTAAGATGGGGCTTCCGGCAGTTTGACGATACAAAAAGAAGTGGGGGATCCGGTTACGTGAAAGTTAGTAGTAATTGTAATTCCCTTGGCAGTATTTTTAGTGAGCCCGATTGTTCCTGAACCGGCGCGTTCATGAGAGCCGTTAGCGTCCTGGCAATGCACCCAGACAATCCGGGACATCACTTGGTTCAGCAGATTTTGCGGAAGCGCCAAGTGATCAATCTCACTTTGTGATTTTTCCAGTTCTTGAGCCAGACTTTTGTTTTCTGTCCGGAGATTTTTGAAAGAATCCGAGGTTTGCTGTTGCGCGCTACCTACTTGCCGTTCAATCAGCGCTAGTTGTAGTTTAGTACTCTGTAAGTCGCTTCCCAGTTGGCGCGCGACATAATAACCGGCGAAAATTACCCCTGATAAGGAGGCCAAGGCGGCGATAGAAGCGGTGGCGATAATAATCCTGCGCATTGCTACAATTCTAGCGTTTTTAAGCCAATTTTTCTATCCGGACGCCGATTAGCCGGATTTTTTTATTTTCCGGGTTTTCGCGATGATCTAGAAAGGGAGTCAGTAATCTTAAAGCTTCAAATTCCAGATCTCCGGCGATTTTTTCAGGAGTCGGTCGGGAAAACAAATTGCCGGTTCTGGAGATTGTTTCCGGCAGGGTTCGCGCCCGGGTTTTGGTGATGAAGTCGTCAAAGCGGATGGTAATGGCGATTGTTTTGAAAGAGCTGAATTCGCTTTCCAGAAAGCTCCGGACAATGCTGTTGCAAAGATTTTTTACCCGACCGGAAATGTAAGTGGAATCTTTTGAATCGCTAAAAAAAGTTTCCTGCTCGCCAATGGATTTGCGGTCGAAGTCTCCATAACCGGAGAGTCATCTTGTCCTCTGGATTTTTGGTAAATATCCGCCCCCCATTTCCCCAATAGTTTTTCCAATTCTGTTATAGAATATTTTTTTAAGTCCTGAATTTTAGAAATTTTCAAATTTGAGAAGATTTTTTCCGTTTTCGGACCAATCCCCGGGATTTTTCGGATTGAAAGGGGATTCAGGAAATCCTCAACTGCTTCCGGGGTCAGCACGGTCAGGCCGTCGGGCTTTTTGTAATCCGAGGCGATCTTGGCCACTAGTTTATTTGGACCGATTCCGATGGAGGCGGTCAGCCGGACTTCTTTTTTGATCGCTGATTTTATTTTTCTGGCGATTGTTTCGGCGGTGGAGTAGTTTTCGCAAAAACTTAAATCCAGATAGGCCTCATCAACGCTGGCTTGCTCCATAGTCGGCGTGAATCGGCGGATGATTTCCATAATTTCACCGGAAACTGCGCCATATTTTTGAAAATTTCCTCCAAAAAAGACCGCCGGCGGTTTGCCCGCGCTTTTCGCTTCCTCCGAGAGGCGCCAAGCGGTGGAGATTGGCAGAGCCGATTTGATTCCATATTCGCGGGCCTTGTAGTTTGCTGTGGAGACAACGCCTCGACCCTTTCCGTCTAAAGGATCCGCTCCGACAACGATTGGCTTGCCCTTATGACGAGGGTGGTCCCGCTCTTCTATGGCCGCGAAGAAAGCGTCCATATCCAGGTGTCCGATAATTCTTAGCATTCCGGGTTACTGCAAAAAATTTTGAGCGGCTAAATAAGTTCCGACAGCGGCGGCGGTTTCGGCTCGCAAAATTAATTTACCAAGCGTAACCATCGTCATTTTCGTTCCTTCCGCGGCAGTGGTTTCTTCTTCGTCCCAGCCGCCTTCCGGTCCGATAAAGATGCCAACTTTCGGCGGATAAACTTTGACTTTTGAAATTGGCATCCCGCTGGGCCGGAAGAATATATTGGTGCTGTTTGCCTCCGCGTGTTTTAGCGCGTCATTAAGGGTGAGCGGTTTGTGGATTTTCGGGACTATCCCGCGGCCGGATTGTTCCGCCGCTTCTTTGACGATCTTCTCCAGTCGTTCAAGGTTGATCGCGGTTTTTACAGTTCGCCGGGTAATTAGCGGAAATATTTCCGTCACGCCGGCTTCAGTGGCTTTTTGAGCCGCCAGTTCAAAATTTTCTTTCCTCAAAATTGAGCAATATAGAAAAATCTGGTTCTCCGGCTCGTTTACGTTTTCGCTGACGCTTTTAATCTTCAAAGTGACGCTATTCTTGTCTAAGGCGGTAATACTGGCCAGCGCCTCTTGTTTCTTCCCGTCGCAAAGGATTAGTTCCGCGCCCTCCTTTAACCGGAAAACATTTTTTACCTGATTAACTAAGCCACGGTCGGAAATCTCCAGGGATTCTTTAGAAAAATCAAAGTTGCCAATAAATCTATGTAACCGCATACGCTAAATCTACAACAGAAAACCAATAACTAACAACTAATAACTTATAACCAGAAGTTAAATTTTAGTTGCTTCAATTAACAGAAATAGGGGAATCTCTTTACGGGCGAGATTTTCCGCTTTAGCGCGTGGTCCTGGTTCGCTGGCCTTATTGGATTCCCATTCTTCTAATGTAGTTACCGCGAAGCCGTTATTACGCAGATTTTTGAAATAAACCTGTAGAGGGCGGTGGAATGAAACGGTGTATTCGCTTGGTTTATCGCCGGGATGCATGGAGATCTTCTCTTTGGATTCCGAAAGATAACCGTCTACTCTCCGATATTGCATCTTCTTACCATCGTCCCACCCCCAGGCGCTGCGCTTGGGGACACGGAAGGCCGGATGATTGAGTATCAGAAACAGTTTTCCGGACGGCTTTAATAGCCGGGCGCATTCGCTGAAGACCTTATGCAAGCTGTCCATATTTTGGATTGCCAAGACAGAAAATATTTTGTCTATGCTATGGTCGGCAAAAAACTCCATTCTTTCCGCGTCAGCGGCGCGGAAATTTATTCCGGGATGATTCTTTTTCGCCTGTTCAATCAGAGTTTTAGAAAGATCTATTCCCAGTACTTTAGTTCCCCTTTTTGCGATTTCTCCGGAAAAGAATCCCGGTCCACAGCCCAAATCCAAAACCACCTCATTTTTTTGAGGGTTTACCAAACGCAGTAAATTCGGAAGGATGACACTTTTTTGATAGTGCCCGATCACGTACTCGTCTCCCCAAGAAGTGCCTTTTTTTGCCGGTGCTGTCATTGATTAAACCTACAACAAAAAACCACCCCGACACAAACGGGGTGATCTTTTTTATACTTGATACTAACTACTTTTTACTTCTTCTCTCTGCGGGCCGCCAAGAGCGCCCAGGCGCCGATGGCCAAGTGTAGGACGGTGTCTAGGGGATTCTCCAGGTTAGCCCCGAATAAGCTGGTGCTGACTATCAAACTATATAAACCAACCATAATACTGACTACACCCAGGGTCATTACCAGCGCCTTTCGCAGATTACCGGGCATTACTATTGCCGCGACCAAAGCGATGCCGCCGACCACTAGATGAGCCCAATTTTCACCATTATCAAACCACCAGGCCGAACCGAAGATGCTTTGTCCCGGTGTCGGGCCGATAATACCGAAAAAACCCAATACCGCCACCAAGACCAGGACACCGCCACCAATCATCAAAAACTGTTTTGTATTCATCCCTCTATTGTACCAAATCCCGTTAACTAAAATTTGTAAATTCGGAAGGCCGGCTCACCCTTCTGATTTTTAATAACAATCGGGAGAAGTCCTTTGGCCAATAACGATTGTTCAAACTTCGGTCCGTCCAGAGTCAGCCGCGAGTTTTCCTTAACCAGTATTTTCTCGGCCGGGGTGACGAAATAGGTAATATGCTGGGGGAGTTCAAATTTTTGCAATTCCGCGTAACCCTCGGTTTTTACCACCGGCCAGCCGTGGTAGACCTGTAAGCGGTCAAAACTCCAGAATTTTCCGGCATCCTGGAGGTTGTTGTCGTAAATGAAAAGCGCTGAGTATGGTTGATTGCCACTCCGCTCCGCGCGGCTTAGATCCAAATCAATGATCTTGTCCAAAAATTGATATTTTTGATTCAAGACAAAAGCCGGGAATTTTCCCGCCAGCTCGCCGGCTAGCCAATTATCCAATTCGTTGTAACCCCATCGGTAGTTTTCGTAGCGCAATCTGGAGAAAGTAAAATGTTTCGCTCCGATCGGGTAGGGAAGGATATCGGTATTGATGGTATAGAAAATTTCCCAGAGCAGAATTAAAACCAAAGCGGCTTGAGAAGCTTTTCGGGATTCCGACGGCCACTCCGTCATCAGTTTTCCGGCTATCAGCGCCAGAAATGGCGTCAGCATCGCCAGAAATCTCGGCGCCGGGCCGATCACTCCGATAATCAGCATGGCTGTGGAGATAACGCAGATCAACAAGAAAGCGGAAGAGGTGCTGCGTTTCCGGAAAGTTTCCCAGAGCAACCAGCCCAGTCCAATCGCCGATATAATCAAGAATGGCCAAGAATTCGCTTTTGCCATCGCCGGAACAAAATCCTTAAGTCTACTCAACAAATTTCCGGCCGCTTCTTTACCGGGAGCGGACTGCCAAACTTCCGGATTTTGTCCGAGGAGATAGGATAATTGAAAATCAAAATGACCGACCGATAAATAAAGATTGAGATTATAGATGATCACTGGAGAGAAAATAATGATAGCCAGTAAAAGCCCTAGCCAGAGAAATTTTTCTTTTAGCCACTCCCGCCGGAACAATAAAATATAAATCAAAAAGATCGGCGCCAGCACGGTGGCGTTGTATTTGGCGAGCATTGCCAGGCCGGCTAAAACTCCTACAGCCAAGAGATATTTTTTTGCTTGATCGGCAAGCAAAAAGAAATAAATCGCCGCCAGCATCAGGGCAATCAGGATTGGTTCTTGAATTCCCAGCCGAGCGTTATGGACAGCGTTGACGGTGACCGCGTAAAGAGCGGCGGAAACCAGCCCGGCCTTTTCTGACCCGCCTGCCGGCGAGGCAGGGAAAAGTTTTCTTCCAATCAGGTAGATCAGATATACCGAAATTACTCCGGCGACCGCCGACGGCAGGCGAAAGCCGAATTTATTCTCCCCGAAAATTCCCATGGAGATATTTTGGGCGAGAAAAACCAGCGGGGGATGGTCGTGGAAGGATAATTTCGTCCACCAGGGGATCCCGCCTTCTTTCGGTAAATCCGCCGGGTAGGGAATAATTTTATTAGCGCGATTGATCGGATCAAACCATTCCAACGGCGTGGATTGTTTCGGCGCGTTGTCGTAATCCAGCATTCCGATCGCCCGGAAACCGTAGAATATTTCATCACTGCCGGTCAGATCGCCTTGCCAAAGCCAGACAACCCGGAAAAGCGCCGCGACCACTAAAATAGCAATTAAGAGTTTTTTCGTTACTGTCATTACCTTATAATAAAGCAATGCGCTTAACTGACAAACGGATTTTGCTTTTGGTTATTCTTGTCTATTTTGTTATCTTTGGCGTACTGACTTCATTGCGGCATTACAATTTTGAGACGCAGGCCTGGGATTTAGCGGCTTTTGTCCAAACTATGTGGAACACCACTCAAGGGCGGGTGATGTTCAATAACCTTGAGCAGGTTTCCAACCATCTTGGCCTACATATGAGTCCTTGGCTATTCGCGCTGGTTCCCGGCTATGCCGTTTTCCCGACGCCCTATTTCTTATTGATTGCACAAACTCTAGCGTTAGCTCTGGGCGCTTGGCCCCTTTATTTATTGGCGCAGAAAGTTATTGGCCGTAAGCCGTTATCCTTGTTACTTGTTTTTTTGTATTTGCTGTACCCCTCACTTCATTGGTCCAATTTTTACGATTTCCACGAAATTACTTTTTTCATTCCCTTATTTCTAGCCGCTTTTTATTTTGCGGAAACCAGACGTTGGGGTTGGGCGGGAATATTTTTTGCTCTGGCCGCCAGCACGAAAGAAGACGCGATTTTGGCGGTGATGTTCGCGGGAATATACTTTTTGTTTTGTAAAACGGACGTCATTGCGAGTGACAACTTTTTTGTAAGATTGCTTCACTTTGTTCGCAAAGACCATCGCTTCTTTCCGTCATTGCGAGTCCGCCAGCCGGCGGGCGCGGCAATCTTACCTTATTTTAAAAAAAATAAAATCAGGATTTTTGGATTAACGGTGATCGTCTTGGCTCTTATCTATTTTATTATCGCAGTGAAAATTCTGATGCCCGCGCTAGGCGGCGGAGTGCTGCGTTTTGACCGTTACGCGAATTTCGGCGCCACGCCCACTGAAGCTATTACAACTGCTATCACCAACCCCATTTTGGTGGCGCAGACCATTTTTACCGGAGAAAAATTGTTGTATTTACTGATTCTCCTGTTGCCGGTCGTATTTTTGCCGCTTTTTTCCTGGCGAACACTGATCCTACTACTACCGGGACTACCGGAAAATTTACTGACGAATTACACATTTCAGTTTAGCGGGTTGTACCACTACGACTCTATTTTAATTCCGGCTATTTTTATTGGCGCGATTTTTGGAGCCCGCAATTTTTTGGATTGGAAACCGCGATGGGAGCGATATTTGTTTTGGATTCTAATTACAGCGACGGCTATTAGTTTTTTGGCCCGCTCGCCGATTAATTTCAAGAATTTTCCTTTGCATTATTTCCGAACTAGCGCTCAAGAAACGGCTTATCGCAAATTAGTCGCGCTGGCGCCGCCGGGAATTTCCGTGGCCGCTACCACTAATTTAGTTCCCCATCTTTCCCACCGCGAGCACGCTTACGCTTTAGGCGTAGAAAAGATGGCGGTGGATATGGTGATTGCCGATCTGGCTGATACCTTTGGTTTTAAAAGCGCCGAAGAGATGAATCAATATCTGGAGAGTTATACGCAGAGCGGGTTTTATCAGGTCCAGCTTTTTGAGGAACGCTATCTGGTGATTATCAGCAATAAGTTGAAGTTAGTGCCAAAGGAGTAATGCACAGCCCAGCTGTTTACCCCCCCCTGGTTAGTTTATAAATTAAACCAGCGCGCGCCGCGCTTTATTGTGTATAAAAATAAATCAAAATTTCTATTATTCCCGATCGTGGCCGGTTTTTTGCTGGTTTTTATTTTTCTTACTCCGAAAGCTCACGCCGTCACCTTTACCTGGGATGGTGATGGAGGGGATAGTAATTTAAGCACCGCCGGAAATTGGGCGGGAGGAACGGCGCCGACCGGCGTCAGCGGCGACGCGTTGATTTTTACCGGCTCAACCGGCCTTGTTCCTAACAACGATATCGCCGCGGCTACATTCACATCAGTCTCATTCACGGCCGGCAGTTTCAAGTTGGGCGGGAATGCTTTTACTTTGGATGGAGGTTCAGCCGCCATCAGTAATACGGTCGGATCCAGCACTATCAGCGCGAACATTACTTTCAGTGTCGCGGCGCCAACTGTTTCCGTCTCGGACTCTTCAAGCTTGAACATAACCGGAACGATAGATAACGGCGGCTTGGCGATTACCACTTCTGTCGCCGGAACCTTCGGTGTGAGCGGAGTTATTTCCGGCACCGGCGCGATGATCAAAACCAGTACCGGCGTTCTGATCCTTTCCGGCGCTAATACTTTTTCCGGAGGACTGACAGTTAAGCAGGGCACTTTTATTCCTGCCGTCAGCAACTCTGGCACCACCAGCGGCGCCGCCGGTCCTTCGGGTAATGGTATTACGCTCGGAGCTTCCGATGGTGGCACGGCTAGTATTTTCGCAACTTCCACGGCCGCCTATACAATATCTAACGCTATTACTTTGGGAACCAGCGCCGTCGGATCAGTTAGCCTCATCAACAAGAATGCCGCCACCATCACCTTCAGCGGCGCCTTCGCTCTTAACGGTATTGATCTAGCAATTTCCATCAATACTGGTAACGGCGGAATGACCATCAGCGGCGGGATTACCGGCACAGGTAATGTGACCATCAACAACTTTGGCGTTTCATCCACGGTTACTATCAGTACGACCTCATTTAACAACACCGGCACTATCACCAGCACCGGCTCCAGCACCGGCACCGTTACCATCAGTGGCGGCATTGGCGCGAATGTTACTGGCATAACGCTGAACAGCACCACCTCAGCGCTAACTATTTCCGGAGCTTTAACCGTACACGCCACCGCCACCACTCTTACCAACAGCGCTGGCACAAAAATATTGACGGTATCGGGCGGTACTACCGGCACCGGTAATCTTATTGTGAACAACGACAGCTCTCTTGGTGCGGGTATTACTATTTCCGGGACTTCGGTGAACCACACCGGGACGATTACTCATTCTGGTTCGGGAACACCATCTCTAAGCAGCGCGGCTGTTCTTATTAGCGCCGTCATTGGCACTAATGTTACCGGCGTTACCATCAACACTACCGCCGGAGGGCTTCAGCTTTCCGGAGCCAATACTTTTACAGGAGGAGTAACGGTCAAAAAAGGTCATTTTATAGTTGGTGTCAGCAACAGCGGTAGTACCAGTGGCGCCGCCGGCCCATCCGGCACCGCCATCACCATGGGAGCTTCTGATGGCGGCAATGCTACTACATCAATATCTACTTCTAGCTTTACCATTTCTAATCCCATCAATTTGGCATCCGGCGCTGTTGGGTCTTTGGCCATTTCGGACTGCGCTGGCACTAGCGGTTGCTCTGCATCGCCAATTTTCAGCGGAGCGATCGCTCTTGGCGGCAACAATTTGTTTATATCTAGGACCTCCCTCTCCGGTGGGATGACCATCAGCGGCGGTATTACCGGCACCGGCAATGTGACTTTCAGCGGGACCGGCGCCGCTACGATGACTGTCAGCACAAATCCTATTAACAACGTCGGTACTATTAACACTACGGATGACGGTGGTACTGGCCTATTTACCATCAGTGGCGGTGTCGGTTCCAATGTTACGGGGATAACTCAAGGTACTGCCAACGCAGGGTTTACAATCAGCACCACTGCCCTGACCGTGAACAGCGCCGGCACAACTCTAACTCACACCACTTCCTCCACCGCAGGGAGGGTATTGACGGTATCGGGCGGCATTTCCGGAACCGGCAACCTTACTCTGAACATCAATGGCACTGCCTCCGGCGGCATTACTCTTTCCACAACTGCAATCAACCACACCGGCACGATTACTAACTCCGGCACGGGAACGGGGACTGCTTCCATCACCGCCGTTATCGGCACCAATGTTACTGGCGTTGTTCAAAATAGTAGTACTTCAGCTCTTTCGCTCTCGGGGGCCAACACCTTTACCGGAGGGCTGACAATCCAAACAGGAATCGTTAACGCGAATGTAAGTAATGCGACCACTGTCAGCGGAGCCGCTGGGCCTTCAACCGTTGCCATTACCCTTGGATCTTCCAGCGGCGGGGCCGCTACTTTGCGGACAACCACAACAGCGATTACAGTTTCCAATCCAATAACTCTCGGCGCGGGAGCAGTTGGCACCACGACAATCAGTAACGGCGCTACGACTATCACTTCAACTTTCAGCGGCGCTATTAATTTGAACGGCAACAATCTTGCCCTCGGTGTCACGGGAACCACCGGCACTCTGACTATCAGCGGCGACATCACCGGCACCGGCAACATAATTGCAACAAACGCCGGCACCTCCGGCTCCACACTGACTCTAAGTGGAAGTTCTATCAATAATGTCGGCACGGTCAATATAAATAATTCCAGCTCCGGCACCGTTACCCTCGGCGCTGTTGTAGGCGCCAACGTCACTCATTTCCGATATATATCTTCGGCGGCCGGCAAACTTACCGTCTCCGGATCTAATACTCTCAACGCTTTCCGTGATAACGACGGTTCTTCGGCCCACACTATTCAATTCACCGCCGGCACTACCCAGACCATCGGCACCTGGGAGGTAGCGGGCTCCAGCGAAAAATTAGT
>JBBTRE010000008.1:0-14369 GCA_038065375.1 Patescibacteria group bacterium
AGCGGCGGCTATTAAGAGTAGACGCCGTTTATCCAAAGCGGCGCGCAAATCATCGCTCTTATTATCATCCACGGCAGCGTTCTCGGCATCCCGCCTAGCCGCGGCCTCTTCCGCGCAAGCTGTATCGGCAACCGCGTCCCCTCCTCCGGCTCCTCCGCCAATCATCGATGGAGGCAAAACTACCGGTGGTTTATATGCATCACGCAACTTTTGAATCTGACGATCCAAAACCTGCTGGGCGTCGTACTGCTGATCCGCTAAATCCTGTAATTGCTTATCCTGTTCCGCTTGGGACGCATTTTGCTGCTTCAGCAGTGCAAGTAATCGGTCCCGATCCGATTTCTGCTGTTGCTGGAGATTCACAATCGACGGGTGCTGCAAAACAGCTCCGCCCCCAGTCGGCTCATCCAACAAACGGGAAGTAACTACGCTGTCTTTATCAAAAACTTCTAAGCCGGTAAAGTCATCAATTGCCGCCAGGGTTGATTCCTGGGCCAACAACATATCCCGACCGACATCTTGAGTTGACGGAAGCGCCTCAACTTGGAAAATGGCCTCGGTCGGCTTACCAAGAACCCCATAATTGGCGGGGATTCCGGGCAAACGCCAGATTAATTCTTGAGTGCGATCATTGTAAGTGGGGATGGTGGCCGCGTTACTCCTGGTGACTCCGGTAAAAGCAACGTTTCCGCCCAAAAAAGTCCTAACCTCCACGTCCCGTAGATCGGTGGCGTAGTTAGTAATCCGCCAATGAATAGTAAATTGTGTTGGCTGATTAAGACTCAACGGCAAAGATCCTTTATTGGTAATTCCGGCGCTCGGATCGCGGAAATACGCCTTTGCGGTTAAATCAACCGAACCGCCAACTTTGTTCTCAATATTGGCATAGCTTTCCGTCTTACCTTCGGCTACGAAATACGGCACTGTCGGAGAGTCAATAGTAGCCAAGACCTTCAAGAGGAAATTTTTGTCGGTCGCTTTTTTAATCGGATAAATATCCTTCGTCCGGATACTGAAAGTAACCGACCCGGACTGACCCGGCGCTAGGGCGGACAATGGGCGGAAATTGGAAGCCGTCCAAACAATAGAGTTGTCGGAGGAGCGGAAAGTCCCGCTGGTAGACAAAGAGGTGAGATCATACATCGCTCCGTCCAATTTAGCGCGGATGATCAGATCGCGCAGACTGACATCGGTATTGTTGACATAGTTGATCGTGTAACCGAGATTACTGCCCTGGCCGGCGATATATCCGTTGTCATTATTCACGTTAATCTTCATGGAGATCGGCGAAGTGGCGATGGAGATGGTGGCGGCGTTGGTATAGATTGGATAAAGCTGGCCCTCTAACAGCGCCTCCGCGGTCGCGGCCAAATCAAAGAATGCTCCTTCGGGACCGGTCAAAATTCCGGTAATTTTAAATCTTGTTTCCGCTCCTTTGCGTAAATCTCCCAGCACCCAGGTGTTGTTGCCGATATCGGGGTTGAGAGTCGCTTTAATAAAATTGAAGGCAAGCGGATAAACCATTTTCAACTTCAAATCCGTGAAATCAGCACCGGAGACATTTTTAAACGAAATTTCCGCGTCAAAGGGGACGCCGCTAAAAACTTTCTGGGGAGTGGCGATGTCTACTAAAACTCCATGCCCGCCGACGACGATATTATTTTCTGCTCCTTTGGCAAACAAGGACTTAAACGAACCGGCATTATAGGTAGCGCTGGCGGAAATCTTTTTGAAAGTGTTTTCGCCGCTTAGGGCAATCAACGTGAAAGTCTGCTGGGCGGATCCTTTTTGATCCAAGCCGGTAATAGCGCGGGAGTCGGTATCTTGCGACGGCAGCTGGCCGACGAAAGCAAATTCTTTCGGCAATCTCAAAGCCAAATTTACATTTTTAAAAGAATTAGATGAGGTATTAGAAACATCCACCTTAACTTCAAATGGGACCCCGACCAGAACCTTGGGTGGTGGCACAATCTCTACTTCCATTCCTCTGGCCACGCTGGCCCGATAAACAAAAAAGAAGATGATTAAAGCGGCTAAGAGAACCGCCCCCATCAATATTCCTAAAAGGACTTTACGATTCATTGACTTAATTGTATCACACGACAAAATGGAGCGGCCGACCGGCTTTAATCAGACAATTATGGCAGGAGTACTCCAGTTCCCGCATAAGGAAATGACCCGGATTTCCGGACTGACAAGTCCGGCAACTGGCAAAAGTGGGAGAAAAACCGAGGCAAGACAAAATTGTTCCGATCTCCAGATGGCCCGCGGAAATTAAAGACCAGAGCTCCGGGTCAAAATCGCCCTCAACAGTCATTTCTTTGAGAAGTTGGAGCGCGGCGATAGTTTTCGGATTGCGCGGCAGTAATCCTTCCGAAACGATATCCACCACCTGAAAACCGCCGAGTTCAATCAATCGGATATTACCGAAATTTCCCGGCTCCAAATGGCCGGATAATTTTGAAGTGATTTTTCTGGCGCTTTTAACTTTGGCGGAAATCCGGCCCAATTTTTCACAATAAAGAAAAACGCGGGAATCCTGATCGCCTTGGTTTTCCCGGTCAAGAACTAAAGCTTTGGTGTAATGCTCTGTCACAATCTAATTATAAACTTTCAATCAAGAAAAAAGCTGCCGATTATTCGGCAGCTTTAGTTTCTGGGTATACCTGGTCTAGCAACTTCTCTGCCTGCTTGTTGCTGAAATCAATTCTTCGATCAATATCGCCGGGCCGGTAGTCATCCAAAGTCAAACTAGGGACGCTGTGATCCGGGCTGGTGATAATGAGGCGCTTAGGAAATTGCGGTTCGCCGGTAAGCACTTCTTCAACTTTTGCGGCAACATTCGCCGGAAAAGACTTGAGCTTATCAATAATTGTCCGGAAAAATCCCTGATCAGATTCGGGCGGACTAAACAATTGGAATTCGGGGTTGTCGCGGAGAAAATCCCGACACTGCCTCTCATCCATATCATCCAAAACCTGCCGAAACCCGATCCGTAGATCTTTGTACCACGGCGGGCCATCATCCGGCTCGGGAGCGGGACAAGGATCATCATTCAAAATCACAAAAATAGTGTCAAAACCTTTCAGGTGATCCATATGGAAGTAGTAGCCGTCGGCGTAATAATCGTTGCCGATTTTTACCTTCGGGAAATATCCAGTCAAAGAGGCGGAGGCCTTGATGGCTTTGCGGAGTAACTCCGGATCCTTAATGAACCGCTCATCTCTGCTGGAAAAAACTTCCATCCGACGTTTATTCTTATTCATGGCCACCACTTCAAGCTCAATTTCGGAATTAATGATTTTCTGGCAATCAATATTTTCCATTAGCTTGTTTAGGCCATAGTCACTAAGCAGACTCTGCTCAGATTTGATGATGTGCCAGGGAACTCCCTTCCAACTGAAAATCTCGCCCGGCTTCCCATGGCCAACTTTTCGCCAATGTTTTTCCAGCGTCTCCGGTCCATCCTGCACAACCATGGCGGCGTTCAAAGCGCCGACGGAAACTCCTTGAATCTTTTTAGGAATTTTCCCTCTGCGAAATAAAGCCTTCCACAAGCCGATGTTGGCGCCGGTAAAACCGCCGCCGTTTTGCACGACTGCAATTCTTTCGGCGGTCATCTTGCCTCTATTTAAATGTACCCCTACATGCTACAAAGAAACCAAACAAAAAACAACATGAAATACGACAATAAAAACCAGACATTGGCCACTAAAAGTGATTCCAGTTTATGGTGCCTATTCCGACTGAACCTTAATCTTCTTAGAGCGCTGACGGTTAAGCTTAGGCAATTTGATTATCAAAACTCCGTTTTTGATGGAAGCTTCAGACTTTTCGGCATCCACCTCCTGCGGAAGAATTATTGAGCGGGCAAATCTCCCCCAATAGCACTCCTGATAGAAATAATCTTCGTCTTTTACTTTCTTTTCCTTTTCTCTTTTACCTTTGATGGTTACCGACTCACTGGTGATGGCGATATCCAAATCTTCCGGCTTAACGCCGGCAATCGGAGACTCTAAAGTGATTTCATCCGGGGTCTGATAAAGATCAATAGTCAGCTGGCCTTCGTCTTCATCAGAAAGATCTTCCGATAAATCCGAACGCCGCTCGCGGACAGCGGAGTTGGATTTGGCCAGCTCGATTTCCGGTTCCACCACTTCTCCAACCGGAGTTTCTTCCGAGCTTTCTTCTTCTATTATTTCGTCTTCCATGTTTTTACTTTATAAACTTTACGAACTTTCAACTATTCTCTACCCGCTTAAGTTTCTCAAAATCGTTCAAAACGAATAGCGCCATGAACATCAGAAAGATCAGCGGCAGAGCTACAGGTTCCGATTTAATTATAAGGTAGTTGAAAACTGCATGCAATAAAGTAGCAATCAGCAAGCCCTGAATAATGCCGCCGGCCAACCCCTGACGACGGGCCATTGCCTTGCCCCAGTAGTATCCGACCAGCGCGGAAGTTAAGCTGTGGAGCACGGTAGCGCCCACAAAACGCAACGCGGTGGTCTCTAACGGTCCGGGGGCGGTAAGAGAGAGGGCGTCGGACTGCAAAACAGAGGCGATATTCTCCACGGTGGCGAATCCCAGAGCGGCGACGATCATGTAAACCATCGCGTCAATCGGCTCATCAAACTCGCGGCGACGGCCGACCGCCAGATAAACCGCGACGAATTTGAAAATTTCTTCAATCACTCCCAAGAACATGAATGACAGCAGGCTATAAGTAGCGTAACCCTTGCTAATCACCCAATCGTTAACAATTATCTGAAATTGCAAAACAAAGACCGTAACCAGCGCGCCCGCCAGAAAAGTGTAAAGAATTAGTTTTTTTGGTTCGGGATGGCGCGCGTCTTCTTTTAAATAAAAAGCCAGCCAGGCCAAGCCGGGAATAGAACCGAGCGCGATAAGTATTAAGGTGGTCAGCATCACTAACGGCCGGACCAGGATTCAGTAATCAACACTCCGCCCCCGATCAAACGCTGATAAAGTTCTTCGGTGATGAAGGGCATAAAGGGATGGAGAATTTTCAAAACGTCTGCCAGGATCCCGCCTAAGACAATTTTAACATTTTCGTCGGTTCGGTTCTTAGTCTTTTCTATATATACGTCAGCCAGCTCATGCCAAACGAAATCGTAAATTTTGTGGATGGTTTGGCCGAAATCGTAAGCGCCGATCCCCCGCTCGGTCTCCTTCTTTAAATCGGCTAATTTCCCAAGAATCTCCTGATCTTCCGGAGTCAGACCGGATTTAGGAAAATCCGATTTAAAATCCGCTCCGCGAGTCTGCGCGAAACGAGCGATATTCCAAAGTTTATTAGCGAATTTTTTACCGGCTTGCACCGCCGCCTCATCCCAATGGATATCCTGCGTGCCCATCGCCTGCCAAATAATTCCGAAGCGGGTGGCATCAGCGCCATATTTTTCTATCAGACCGATCGGGTCAATACCGGTTCCCAAGCTCTTGGACATTCGCTTACCGTCTTTCGTAAGAACGGTGGCGTGAATCAAAACATCTGGGAACGGAGTCTCGCCTTTAAATTCCAACCCGGAAAAGATCATCCGCCCAACCCACAAATTAATAATGTCGCGGGCGGTTATCAAAACACTGGAGGGATAAAACTTTTTCTGATCTTCTTCCGAAAGTCCGGCGAACGGCCAGAGCGCTGACGAAAACCAGGTGTCTAAAACGTCTTGCGACTGCTCCATCTCGCAGTTTTCACAGAACGGACAAGTTTTCGGTCTTTCTGCCGCCACTATAAAATCTTCCGCTTGTTTAGGATTTAGGGTTTGGGATTTAGTATTTGCTTCCAGTGTTTTTTTACAAAAAAATACAGGAAGTTGGTGCCCCCACCAGATCTGGCGGGAAATGCACCAGTCACGGACATTTTCCATCCAAGAAGTGAGGACTTTTTCGAAATTCTTAGGAATAATCTTTGTTTCCCCGCTTTTGATCGTTTCTAAAACAGAGTCGCGCAGCGACTTACCGGAACTTTCAACTTTAAACTTTAAACTTTGAACTTGAGGGTGTTCTGACATCCGAAGAAACCACTGATCGCTCAAGAGCGGCTCAATCGGCGTGGCGCTACGAGAACAAATCGCCAGATTGTGTGTATAGTCCTCGGTTTTCACTATCAAACCCAACTTCTCCAATTCCGCCACCACCTTTTCCCGCGCCTCGGCAATCTTTAGCCCTTCAAATTCTTTTCCTGCCTCCGCGGTCATCTTTCCTCTTTCATTGATAATTTGGATGAACGGGAGCTTGTGACGCTCACCGATCTCGGCGTCCAACAAATCGTGCGCCGGAGTTACCTTCACCGCGCCCGTTCCAAAAGTCATATCTATCTTTTCATCCGCGACAATCGGGATCTCGCGACCGACAATCGGCAATAAAACCTTTTTGCCAACCATATTTTTATAACGATCATCTTTGGGATTGACCGCCACGGCAGTATCGCCAAGCATCGTCTCCGGCCGAGTGGTGGCCACAATAATGTAAGATTGCTTCTCTTCGCTCGCAATGACGTCGCTATTGTCATCGCGAGTCCCGACTTCAGTCGTGGACGTGGCGATCTCACCTTGAAGCGGATATTTAATATAATAAAGTTTTGTCTTTTCTTCTTTGTATTCAATTTCCAGATCCGAAAGCGAAGTCTGACAAGCCGTGCACCAGCTGATCACTCTCTTGCCGCGGTAGATCCAGCCCTTTTCGTAGTAGTGAATAAAAACTTTTTTTACCCAATCGGCATATTCCGGGTCCATAGTGAAGCGAACGCGCGACCAGTCCGCGGAAGCGCCCATCTTTTTCAACTGACTGATAATGATATCGCCGTATTCTTTTCTCCACTCCCAAACCTTTTCTACGAATTTCTCCCGGCCCAATTCCCATCGGCTGGTCCCCTCTTTTTTCAACTGCTTATCAACCACGCTTTGAGTGGCGATGCCGGCATGGTCAGTCCCGGGGAACCAAACGGTTTCGTCGCCATTCATCCGGTGATAGCGAATAAGAATATCGGAGATGGTGGCATTAAGAGCATGGCCCATATGCAAAGAACCCGTCACGTTTGGCGGAGGTAAGTGGATAGAATAGGTCTTAGGGTTTAGGGAATAGGGTTTAGTGGCAGAAGTAGGTTTGAAAAATCCGCCGTCTTCCCACATTTTATAAATGCGGTCCTCGGTGGCTTTCGGATCGTAGGCTTTTGGAAGCTCTTCACTCATGGAACTCATAATAATTGATTTTAGGTAAATAAAAAACCGAGCATGCGCTTTTACATGCTCGGCTAGAAGTCACTCAAGGATCAGGGGTAAGATAGCGGCGGCGCCCATATCCTTTGGACTAAGGTCGCCATGATCAGCAAAACCCGCCTTAGATGCAATGCGCCTCGCTTCCTTAAACTTGTTGATAATGACTTCGCCCGTCAGCTCCAGCTTTGGTTTCTCCGCTTCCTCGGCCGACTTGAGCTCTTCATGGATCTTCATGGTAATTTCTGAATAAATCTTTTTCGTGCCCTCCGAGGACAATCCCCCAAGTTGGTCAAGCAGGTTGGTCTCATACTGATCATGGTCGCCGTATTTATAATTTCTACGCAACACATCACCAGCCAATGTGAGAGCTTTAAACATCCTGTCCTTAATCTTCTTTTCCTTATCTTGGAGATTCATCTGCTTCAGCCCCAGCTCTTTTTCCAGCTCGTCAAGTCTCTGGTCACGTTTAGCGGACTCGGCGGCCACTTCGGAAGCTGATCTCTTCATAAGACCGTCTTGAATCTGAAGGTGCTCAATTTCGCGAACTAGGGCTGATTTATCCTGAGCGTGTTGTTCACATTCGCTTTCAAGAGCTCTAATCTTTTCGGAGGCGTTCACCTCCACGCTGGATTGAAGCTCGCCGATCTCCCGCTTCAGAGCGCTTTTTTCTAGAGCGGCTTGCTCGCACTCATTCTCCAGGGCGACGATCGTCTGGTTTCCACCGGGCTCTCCCATACCATCAGGGAGATCTGCGGTGATTGGATCATCTTCGGCAATCGCGTCGTGAACAACGTGTGTTCCTTGAGCAATGTGCATTGAAAGGTCTTCAAGAACAGGAAGCTGACGATCTTCATCATCAAAAATCATCGTCTCGATCCCGTCTTCCGCTCCGGGCTGAATGCGAAGATCTTCATCCAAAAAAATGAATTCTTCGTTTTCCGGGGTCTTCTCCGTGACTGGCGGCTCAACCTGCGGTTTCTGCGCGGAGGTAGCTGCCTCCTTTGCTTGCAGCTCCTGAACCTTGCGGTCGCGATAGGCCTGCGCCCATTTGCGCGCCTCCTCGCTAAGACCAACATTATCAATACTCTCACCAGTCATGACTGCCTCCTTTTGAGTTAAATAGTTATTTGGGTGCTGAACAGAAAATAGCACAATTTGATTTTCATGTCAAATAAACCCGGCGTCGCCGTCGGCACTCTAAAAAAAGTTCTGCAAGCTATACATTCCCGCCCCGAGAGTAACCAATGCCAAACAAACGACCAAGAGAAGTAAATCCAATTCAACGCCATTAACCAGCTTCATGCCCTGTTTAAGTTTCCATCCGGTAGCGACAAACATGTCCATCGCCAACAAAACTCCGGCTATCTGAACCTGGAAACCGGCCAAGATTGCTAGAGCGCCGAAAACTTCCACGAAAGCGACGATTGTACCCCAGAAAGCGCCGGGCTTAAAGCCCATCATCCCGAAGTTAGCGGCATTTTGTTTCAGATCTTTTAGCTTCGGCCAGCCGTGAGCCAGGAAAATCGCCGCGATTACCACCCGGACCGCCAACAAAGCCCAATCAGACAACAACGGAATAAGAGTGAGTATATTCATCCCTCTATTATAGCAGTTATTGTTTAAGGAGAAATATTGTAGTATAATAGTACGGATTTAGCGTCGCTCCGCAAAATCTAAGGTCCCATCGTCTAATGGCTCGGACGCGTCCCTTTCACGGACGAAATCGGGGTTCGATTCCCCGTGGGATCACCAATGAAAATTCTGGCTATTGAAACCAGCTGCGATGAAACCGGCCTCGCCATCGTGGAAGCCAAAGGCGGATTAAAAAATCCGAAATTTAAAGTTTTAAAAAATATCGTCTCCTCGCAAATCGCCATCCATCGCCCGTTCGGCGGAGTAGTGCCAAACTTGGCGAAACGCGAACATATAAAAAATCTTCCGAAACTTTGGAGCGAACTAAAAAAACAGAAACCGAAGTTTGACTTAATCGGCGTCACCGTCGGCCCCGGACTGGAACCGGCGCTCTGGGCGGGAATTGAATTCGCGAAAAAACTTTCGGAAGAAACCGGCAAACCACTACTCGGCGGCAATCACATGGAGGCGCACCTTTTTTCCAACTGGCTACCGCCAATTAGGACGTTTAAACGTTTAAACGTTGCAACGCGGAAAATTGATTTCCCAGCCATCGGATTAGTGGTTAGTGGCGGTCATACGATTTTGCTGAGAATGGAATCTTTGTCCAAATGGAAAAAACTTGGAGAGACTCGCGATGACGCCGCCGGCGAAGCGTTTGATAAAGTTGCTCGCCTGCTGGGGCTCCCCTACCCGGGCGGACCGGAAGTAGAAAAATTGGCCCTTCGACATGCTCAGGGTAAACAAAAAAAGGAATTGATAAATTTCCCTCGGCCGATGCTGAAAGACAAAAATTACGAATTCAGTTTCTCGGGACTGAAGACTTCCGTTTTATATTATCTCCGCGATAATCCGTTAGTCGTTAGTCGTAAGTCGTTAGTCGCTGACGTGTGCGCCTCCTTTCAACAGGCGGTGATTGACGTGCTGGTTGGAAAAACGATTCGGGCCGCCAGGGAATTCGGGGCGCAATCCGTTTTGCTTTCCGGCGGTGTGGCGGCCAACAAAACTTTGCGCGCGGCTCTGGCCGGCGCGGCAAAAAAAGAACGGATGGATTTTTTTGTCCCGCCGTTTGAATACAATACCGACAACGCGGCGATGATTGCCGCAGCGGTCTACCTCGCCAGGCTTCGCAAGAAGAAATATCCGCTCCGCGCCAACTCCAACCTCGGGTTGTAATTTGATCAAAAAACGGTTAGTATACTCCTCGGCACCTTGAGGAGATTCATTTGGTTAATCTAATGGAGCGCGCCGTGGAACCTGTAAATAAAACGCCGGAACCGGAAAAAGATCCGCCGCTGAAAAAATTTGTCTTCCATATTCGTTATTCCGTTCTAAGGATTAACCACCCGCGAATGCAAGTTGTTAAAGAGCGGGAGTGTTGGGTATTCCATCACACCAAAGAAGAAGCGATTCAGGCGCTGGCTCTGACATCACCGGACTTCGTTGAAGTAATAAAAAACTATCCGGAGCGTTCAGCCTGCCAAATTTTACAGTTGACTTCCGATGAAGTAAGCGGCGTCCCCCAAGATGGCGGCGGACGCAATCGTTGCGGCCCGGGAGCTATTATGTACTTTCAGGTGAAAGAAATAGAATCCTGGGAATACCGGATCGGCCAAGAGAAACGATTGGAAAATGCCCTGAAAATCAGCGGTGAAATCTGATCTGGGGATAACTTTACTTGCGCGCCCCTGCCAATCCTGTAAATTAATTATTAGCTCTCCTAAAATTCAATATCGCACCACTCGCTGAGTGGATAACGTACAGACGATCGTTTGTACAAACTCTTTCTTTCTCCCTATTTGGGCGACCCACCTGGTCGCCCTTTTTTTGTCTAAACTTTTTTCATAAAAAAATCCCCGAGCTGAACTCGGGAATTTAATAAACACACTCTTCAGAAAAGCTAGAACCATAACCGAAAATCCTTTTGAAACTCTCAATGTCTTCGGGAAGGCCGACGGCTTTGGCAATGTTGTCGCTAAGTTTCACCAGACCGTGCCCGTTGGCCTCAACCGGCTTCACCACCAGCGAAAGCGCGGGGAATCCGAGATCATTGGTCAGGTTAGTCCCCCAACCGAAGGAAACTTTAATCTTCCCGTCAAAATGATCATGAATCTTAATCATCATTTCCACGTTCAGGCCGTCGCTGAAAACAATCATCTTGTCATCCGCGGGAACATCGTGCCGCTTATAGAACTCCAGTACTTTTTCGCCGAATGTAATCGGGTCGCCGGAATCCTGACGAAAGCCCTTCCACCTCTGCGCCTGTTCTTTGGTGAAATCTGTAAAGAAAAAATCGGTGCCATAGGTATCGGTGAGCGCGATAGAAAGATCGCGTCCATACAACCCCCACCACTCTTGCAAAACATAATTGTGAGAAGCGCGGATCATGTGATCACTCCCATGGCAAACGCCTGACATCACCATGAACATTTCGTGAGCGGAAGTACCCATCGGCATCAGATCATACTTCATGGCCAAGAAAACATTAGAAGTCCCGCGGAAATCCAGCGGAGGAAACTCTTTTGCCATCGTCTTCACCACGTAATCTTGCCACTCCCGACTGAAACGACGGCGCGTTCCAAAGTCAGTAAACTTAATCGCCGGACGCTTCCGCAAAGCTTCAATTTTTTTAGCCAAATTCAGCCGGCCGCGCGCTTCTACAACTTCTCTTTCAAACTCGGAAAGTCCCGCCATCTGCTTCCGGTAGTAAAGTTCGTTGACGATAGAAAGAGCAAAAGTTTCCCAGTAAATCGCTTCACTCCACTTCCCCTCAAACTCCAAAACAAATTCGTTTGAGTCCATGGAAAGTTTATAAGACTGGAGCGAAAGCTCTCCCAGAAACTGCAGATACTCCTCGCAAAAAATTCTTTCGTTGTGATCGTTGATGGCGCCGCGCAGATAACGCAGTTCGCTGTTTTTGAAACTCAATGACTTCACGTGATCAAGCTCAGCTCTCAACTCCTTCTCATCAATCTCAAATCCCAACCGCACTCCTTTGGTGCGATTTTTGAATGCGTACTTTACCGGAACATCCCGGTGCTTCAAAAAAACCAACTGCCCCATCGTAAATTTATAAAAGTCGGTATCCAACAGGGAATTAATTATCCATTTCACGGATCACCTCCTCGGTGGTTTTGAGCGCCGCGCCATAAATCAACATTTCATCAAGAGCATCCCCTCCATCATTGGGCTTCAAATTGACTGCTCGGCAGGCATCCTCAAGCACGTACACCTGGTATCCCTTTTCAAGAGTGTCCAGAACCGTTTCTTTCACGCAGTAATCCGTTGCCAATCCCCCGACATAAAGCTCCGTTACTCGGTTCATCTTCAAAATTTCCTCCAATGTGTTTCCATACTCGCTCTTGCCGTCAAACGCGGAGTAACCGTCTTCGTCCGGCTGGGTACCTTTGGAAACAACCACGATTCCGCCGCCACGATGCAATCCGGGATGGAAATCGGCTCCGGGAGTGTCGCGAACGCAGTGCGCCGGCCAACCATTGGGATCTTCAGGATTCTGTTTAAAATGCTTGGTCTTTTCCGGATGCCAATCTCGCGAAAATACGATCAGCCAACCCTTGTCGCAGGCGTGCTGGATCATCTTATTGATCGGTTCAACCACCTGATCGCCATCTTTCACGGCCAACGCTCCACCGGGACAAAAATCATTCTGCACATCCACTACAATAAGAGCTTTGCGGTTCATACCGGCCTCCATTCAGTTGTTAGTGTACCGCACACACTATAGCAAAAGGGCGGTATAAATGCAAGTAAATGCTCGGCCAGATAGTTTCCCGGAAACAGAATAATCCGCTCCAAGAGCGGATTTTCTTCGCCCTCAGCGGTTTGTCGTTCGAGATTAACGAACTACAAACCGCCTCCGGGATGTTCCGGATAAACTATCTGGCTTCGCTGTGGGAAGACCAAAAATATGGAGTCGGGGCCACAACTCTTCAGTAACTAACTAAAACCCCCGACGTATGTCGGGGGTGGAATTAGGGAGCGAGTACCGACAAAATCATTCCAACCTGACTCCAATCAACTAAATTACCGGCTAGGATATCCCGCAAACACCAAACTTCCACATAAGTCATCTCACCGCCGTATTCAGTCTTATCGCCGTAAACGATGCCGCGGCGAGCCTTCATGTCAGTCATTTCTGCTTCCGTTAGCTCAACTGCGAACAAATTAGCTCGATGGGAAGAGAAGGGGCCAATCAGCTGACGCGTCTTAATCCTTCGGAAACGTTGCCGGTCCAGCTCCAGTCCGGTCTCTTCATGCACTTCGCTAGCGGCTGTAGTCAGCCAATCGATCTGATCTTTGGAAGACCCCCCGGGCAACTCCCAGACAAATCCCCCAGCGTTACAGGCCGGGCTACGGAACTCCCGCACCAGGACGACTCTGGAATCCAACCAATCAGCCGCGCGCCGGTAAAGCAAAACCGAACTGATATCCGGCCGAGCCACTACCACTTCATTAGTCTTGTTACGACTCTCGCCGGCCACGTGAATATTCACATGTAGAGCATAGGCATAGAGAAAGTGCTTCTCCTTGCCGGCCCGGCAAACCCACTGCACTTTCGCGCCATCCAACCGATGGCCGGCTTGCTTGAGTTTTCCGTACCAAGACTGGAAATAGGGCGTGCGCCAGATGTTCAAAGGGACTTCGCACTCACCACCCTCCCGATAAGCGCCACCGCCGACCATCTTCAGCGCCAGATCAACCGTGCCGGCCAGAGTATCAGCCTGCGGAATCTTTTCTTTCCTTCCCACAAATTGCAGATAGTAATTCCTTGGCGCCTCCGGCGGAGTTCCTAATACCGCTCGGCCGGAACTTACATACAAACCAAATTCCACATTTGTAGTCAAAGCCGGCATGGTAACTAAGTCTCGCGGAATCCAAAACAAGATACAGTCCGCCCGATCTAAGCAACTCTGCTCCCATCTGATCTGCTCATCCTTTTCCAAGCTGGTCAGCTTGTCATACTTTTCATCTTCCGGATCAAATACCACCCCATCATAGCCGGCGGCCTCCAGAAACTTGATCGCTTCCGGTCTCCAAGATTTCACCTGATCAGATCGGGGCGTCGGGCCGGCTAGGAAAATAGATTTCTTGTAGTTAGCGGGTAATGGCTGACGGGCATAAATAACCTCCATTTGTGCTCCTTTCGGTTAGAGGATAGTTGCGCCGGGATATTGCCAGTAATAGCGAAGGTGTCCATCCGGGAAGAAAATGATGTTACGCATCTCTTCGCTATCAGGATTAACGCTAAGGCAATTGCTCAAACAGAGATTCTGGCCATGCAGATCATAAACAACCGCTCCGTGCGCCAAACGTAGAATCACGTTTCCTTCTTTCTCCAGATAATCTTTAATGTCGGCAAACTTATCCGGTTTCAGATGATGAGCGTTAGTCCAACTCCAAGCTTCCTGGCTTTCGCTCGTCTCCGGTTTATTTACTGGGGTTAACGTCAACTGTTCCACCTTGTTCCGTTTG
>JBBTRE010000009.1:0-6586 GCA_038065375.1 Patescibacteria group bacterium
ATAAATTTGTCACGCATTTTGCCGTTCACCTGAATGATCAGCTCAAATTCATCCTCCTGAATCATTTTTTCATCCCAGGTTGGCCACGGTTCTTCATCCAAAAAAGTTTTATTGCCCATCCGAGACCAAAGTTCTTGCGCGAGATGCGGCGCGAACGGGAAAAGCAGTTTTACAAATTCCGGATTCAAAGATTCCATTTTGTTACTCAAAACCATCAGGGCGCTGATGGCGGTATTGAAATGAAATTCTTTTATATCCTCCGTGACCTTCTTAATTGTCTGATGCAGAGCGCGCTCAATAGCGGAACTTATCGTGACCCCGACTACCGATAGCGAATTGACGCGCTGCAGAAAACGGAACAAGCCCACGATCCCCCGCGGATCCCACGGTTTGGCATCTTCCAGCGGACCCATAAACATTTCATACAGGCGCAAAGAATCGGCGCCAAACTGCTCAATCATTTCATCCGGATTAACCACATTCCCTTTTGATTTAGACATCTTGTGACCGTCGGGGCCCAAAATAAGACCCTGGTTCACCAGTTTCATAAATGGCTCCTTGGTAGAAACGGCGCCGATATCAAACAAAACCTTGTGCCAAAAACGGGCATACAAAAGATGCAGAACCGCGTGCTCAATGCCGCCTAAATACAAATCTACGGGCATCCAATGCTTCTCTTTACTACCAACAACTAACGACTCACGACTAGACGGGTCCAAATAGCGTAGGTAGTACCAACAAGAGCCGGCCCACTGCGGCATGGTGTTGGTCTCTCGCTTGGCCCATTCACCACACTGTGGGCATTTCACTTTCACCCACTTCGCGATGCCCGCCAAAGGAGACTCTGCCTCTCCGGTCGGTTCATAATTTTTTACTTTCGGTAAAGTTACCGGCAAATCAGCTTCCGGCACCCCCACATTGCCGCAAGTCGGGCATTTGATAATCGGAATCGGTTCTCCCCAATAACGTTGGCGAGAAAATATCCAATCACGGAGTTTATAATTAATTTTCTTTTGACCACCGACTTTTTTGATGACTTCTTCATTGGGGAGCAGTGGCTCATCAATAATCGGCAGTTTAAATTTCTCGGCGAATTCCCTGTCGCGCTCATCATGCTGGGGAACAGCCATAATCGCGCCGGTTCCATAATTCATCAGCACATAATCGGAAACCCAAATCGGCGTCTCTTTTTTATTCCAGGGATTTACCGCTTTCACGCCTTTCAGAGCAATGCCGGTTTTTTCTTTATTCTCCTGACGCTCCCGATCACTTTTGTTTTTCGCTTTTTCAATATATTTTTTTACCTCGGAAAGATTTTCTATATGCTCCCCCAACTCCGCAATCAGCGGATGCTCCGGCGCGACCACCATATAAGTTACACCGGCGATTGTGTCCGGCCGGGTGGTAAAAATTTCCAGCGTACCCGAGTAAGGTCGGTTGCAGGACACCGGAAACTTAATCAACGCTCCCTCCGAACGGCCGATCCAATTTCTCTGCATTTCTTTTACCCGCTCCGGCCAATCCAAGCCATCTAGATCAGCCAGCAATCTGTCCGCATAAGCGGTGATTTTCAATATCCACTGCTTGAGCTTCTTTCGTTCAACTTTGGTTCCGCACCGCTCGCAACAACCATCAACGACTTCTTCGTTGGCTAAAACAGTTTTGTCACTGGGGCACCAATTGACCGGAATTTCCGCCTCATAGGCCAATCCCTTTTTGAAAAGCTGTAAAAATATCCATTGCGTCCATTTGTAATAATCAGGGTCGGTGGTATTAATTTCTCTCTGCCAATCATAGCTAAACCCCAAACTCTTCAACTGACGGGTAAAATTCTTGACATTGTTTTTCACCACGATACTCGGATGGATTTTCTTTTTAATCGCGTAATTTTCGGCCGGCAAACCAAAGGCGTCCCAGCCCATCGGGTGTAAAACATCATACCCACTCATCCGCAAAAAGCGGCTGTAAATATCGGAGGCGGTATAACCCTCAACGTGACCCACGTGCAACCCTTCTCCGGATGGATACGGAAACATATCCAAAACATATTGCTTGGGCTTTTTTGAGCCATCAGAGGCGTGCCAGAGTTTATACTCCCCTTTCGCCCACTCTTTTTGCCACTTTTTTTCTATTTTTTTGAAGTCGTACTTCACGAGTTTAATTTTAACTGTTTTGTAACCCCGACGCCAGAATGGGTCGGGGTTCCGACCAAAGCGTCGGAATAAAAAAACCCCGGAGTTAAGCGGGGTTTTTGGTAGGATCAACAAACATTTTCCTCAATTCCTTCTTCTGAACCTTCCCAAGAAAGTTCCTTGGGAAATCATCCATGAAAGAAACTTGCTGAGGAACTTTAGACTTACCTAGACGATCCGAACAAAAGTCCAAAACTTCTTTTTCCGTCAGCGCGAGCGGGGTGGTCTTGATGACGCAGGCGATAATCTTTTCGCCGTGATCATAGTCCGGAGCCCCGACGACCGCCACCTCTTTCACGCCAGCCAATTGAGACAGTGCCGCCTCAATCTCGCTCGGGTAAATATTTTCGCCGCGCACCTTAATCAAATCCTTCTTCCGATCTGTCATCACCAAGTATTCACCGTCCCAGCGAACCATGTCGCCGGTTTTCAACCAACGATCGGGCGTCATGACCAGAGCAGTTTCCGCTTCATTATTGAAGTAGCCCTTCATGACCTGCGGTCCGCGGACCCAAAGCTCTCCTCCTTCTTCCGGCTTAGCGTCTTCATCGGGAACAATCCGGATTTCAGTACCAAGTACCGGAATTCCCAGACTGCCCGGCTTTTCTTTTTCTGGAGGTTCAATGGCGACAATTGGCGAAGCCTCGGAAAGGCCGTAACCTTCGCGAATTTTGCTCCCGGTCAGCTCCACGAATTTCTTTCTGACATCCCGGTTCAAGGCACCCGATCCGGAAACACACAACTTCAGGGCGCTCAAATCAGTTTTACTAATCGCGGAACTCTGTAGAAGAGCCGAGAACATTCTCGGCACTCCGGGAAAAAGTGTTACCTTGTATTTCTCCATCAACTTCAAAACCTGGGCCGGGATAAATCTCGGCGTCAGAATCAAAGTAGCGCCCCGCATCAAAGCAATGTTTAAACAGACTGAAAGACCATAGACGTGGAAGAAAGGGATCGCTCCCAAAACCACCGAATCTTTCGTGATCGCATTGCCGACCATCGCCAGCGCCTGCTGCGCATTGCAAATCAAATTAGCGTTGGTCAGCATCGCCGCTTTTGGTGTACCGGTAGTGCCACCCGTAAACTGAAGCACGGCGATATTATTGAGATCGTAGGGATTCCGACCGCTTTCAGCTCTTTCCTCTTCGCCGTGACAATCAAACCACGCAAGCATATTCCTCCAGCTCACTAACCGGCGCCAGGAAAAATCTCCGCTTCTTGGCTTAGCTCTTAAGGTCTTAAGGAAATAGAGTGGCTTCAGCCACAGCGGCAAAGCCCAACTCATTCTCACGACCACCTTCTTGCAATCCTCCGGCAAGACTTTCCATAGCGCCGCATTATGTTCGGCAAAATCAAGTAGAGTAATGAAAAACTTCGGCTTTATCTGCTTGGCCATTTCCACTAATTCGTCGCTTCTCAACAGCGGGTTTAGAGCCGCCATCGTGCCGCCGGCTTTGTTGATTCCCAGATAAGAAATCACCATCTGCGGGCAATTCGGCAAAAGCACCATCACCCGGTCGCCGATTGCCAAATTTTGCAACTTCAAAAAATCTCCCAGATACTCCGACTGCTCATAGAGCTGACGGTAACTCCACTTCCTGCCAAAAAAGATCAAAGCTGGCTTATCCCGTTCTTCTTCTTTCAATTCGCCATCGAGCCAAAGACTAATCATGAGAATACCTCTTTTCAAAATTCCGCATAAATTCTGGCTTATTTAGACCATTTCGTCAAACAAAAAAGACGCCTATTTGGCGCCTTGTCTTTCCTTATATTTGCGGATGTCTTTGAGCAATCCCTGCACCAGCTTCTCAACTTTTTTCTTCCGGCCGGAATCTTTCCGGTCCAGTTGGGCCGAAATTGCCTTGTGCAACTCCTGCAACTGACCCATATCGCCCCGGATCTGCTTATCATCAACATACAGTGCAGGATCATCACCATTTTCCCACTCCGCTTCTATCTTCCACCCGTTGAAGGTGCTTACAAACAAGCTTGGCTGCTGAATCCGCCAGTTCAGAACGTCCTGATTCGTGAATCCAATCAGCTCTTCAATCAAAGCATGCACCGCCCGGCCGTTTTTCATTAGCTATCCCAAGAAGAACTAATTACGAATTATATATGAATACCGAAAACTTTCAATACATTTTCAGCGATTTGCTCCGAAACTTTTTCCAAACTCTCATTTTTTATCTCGGCGAGCTTTTTGTAAGTCTCAATTATGTACGCCGGTTCGTTACGTTTCCCGCGATACGGCTCCGGGGCGACATACGGCGCGTCGGTTTCCAAAAAGATCCGCTCCAGCGGAATCATTTTCAGAACCTCATCATAATCGCGGGAAAAAGTAATCACTCCACCGAAAGTAAAATAGGCGCCGATTTCCAAAAGTTTTTTGGTGGCCGCCGGCGAACCGACATAAAAATGAAAAATTTTTGGCGGTAAGCTATCGTAGGTAGAAAATATCTCTGCCGCGTCCAAATAAGCATCGTCGGCGCCTTTACTGGGACGGCAATGCAACATCATTGGCTTATTTAAATCTTTCGCAATCTGAACCTGTACCTCAAAGGCTTCTTGTTGATCTTCCTTTTCTTTATTCATAATTCCTACTTCACCATTCAATCTGTAGTAATCCAAGCCAAACTCCCCGATTGCCACCACTTCTTTATTTTCAGCAATTTTCCGCAACTTTAACGCGTCAAAGCTCTCTCGCTCAGATTCTTGTTGCTCTTTTTTGTCGTGGTACCAACCTGCCCCGGCCGGAGCGTCGGGGGCGCGCAAATGATTCGGATGAAAACCCGCCACCGCCCAAATTTCGCCGGGATATTTCTTCGCCAAGTCTACTGCCGCCTGCGAAGAAGCTACCTGCGTGCCTACGCAAAGCATTTTCACTCCCGCCTCCCGCGCGCGCTTAATTACCTCCTCCCGGTCGACGTCATAAACGGGGAAGTGAATGTGGGTGTGCGCGTCAAAAAGTTTCATTGAATAAATAATATCATGAAAAAAATCCCCTCCGACATAAAGTCGGAGGGGATAAGTGTTCAAGGGCTCAAAAACGAAGTTACTTGCCGAAGCAGACCAGACGACCGCTGGAGCGCCAGACGCGGTCGAGCCAGTGGAAGCCGAGACACCACTGGTCGCCGCTCCAGCCCAGACACGCGACGCGGCGGTCGCCGTCCGGGGACTCTACAACTGTGCCGGGGAAGACCAAGTAGATACTGGGGTCCCGGAATTTCTTCGGAATCTCTTCCTGGTGCTCCAAAAAATATTCCAGGTCCTCTTGGCCGAGATCGCAGTTCATGTCTTTCGCTCTCTGCTTCATCACCTCTCCGTTGATGTAACTCTCGCCTTTCTTGAGGAAAGACTTGAGTTCCAATTTGGAGACGTCGGTGATTCGGCGAGCGGGACCGGGCTCTACAATCTCCCACCCCTGTGGAACTTTGAAGTGCTTGAAGTTCGGGACCAGCTGACAAATTTTCCGAAACTCACCCCGATTTATTCTAGTCGGATCGGCATCTCGCAGATCTGCGAGTAGACCGGATCCCACCAGCTTCTGCAGCCGATCACCCGATACGCCCTCAAAGATCTCCAGCAATTTCTTGGCCTGCTTTAGGGTCGCCGTCATGGCGAGTCCTTTCTCCGCTTTTGGCGGAAATGTGGCGTCGCTTTAGCTCCGGACCACCCGGAACCTTCGCGGGCCTGATTCAAGGTACTATGGGCAGATAATACCAAAGAATTTACCTAATGTCAAGCAAGGATAGGACTAAATATGCGGCTCAATACGAGGAAATAGCGGCGGGCACTTTTTGGCTTTCAGCGTATTGCTGCCGGTCACCTCCATGCAGGCCAGAATCTTTTCGGCCGCTTCCGGAAGGAAGGGCTTTAACAAGCCAGCGACCTGCTCCAGGATCAAAAGCGAATTGCCAATCACCTGCTCCTTTCCGAGTTCCCACGGTTTTTCATTGTTCACATAAGCATCGCCAAAACTAATAAGTCCCCCGATCGCTTTTGCTCCAATCGCCTCATTGAATCTAAGCTCCTCAAGAGTCTTCTCCACAAATACTTTTGTTGCGCCAGCTTTCAGTAAAATCAATTTCGCCTGAGAATCTTTCAGAGTCTTAATATCGCCAGCCTTTTCTCCAAGCGCTAACACGCGGGCGGCGAAATTTCCCAAGCCATTCGCTAGATCGCTATTGTAAACCTGTTCAAATTTTTCGTAACTAAAATCACCGTCTTCAAATGGCGAAATTTCTTTGAGCAAATAATAACGCACGGCATCGGTCCCATATTTTTGGACTAATTCTTTGGGATCAATCACGTTGCCGACGGTTTTAGAAATTTTCTTGCCGTCTACGGTCAAAAAGCCGTGCACAAAGACGGTGATACCCTTTTTCGGCCAGAGT
>JBBTRE010000010.1:0-2526 GCA_038065375.1 Patescibacteria group bacterium
CCTTCGGCACGCCCACTCCTTGGTTGGTTCTCAACCGCTAAGTTCCATTCTGGTGCCCAGGACAGGAGTTGAACCTGCACGCCCTTGCGGGCACAAGCACCTCAAGCTTGCGCGGCTGCCGTTACGCCACCTGGGCATCCCTAAATAATGTTCTTCTTGCCTATTATAGCGAGTGCGGTCTTAATTTTCAAATATTTTCGGGACAGCCGAACGGCGGATTTAGAACCATAAATTTGGGGCAAAAGCTTTAAAGATTCCGATTTTGCATATCTCAAGTTGTAGCAGCTGTTGTTTTTTGCTTTTGTGATGTGGCCTTTGATTGCCAATAGTGCGGCAATTTTTTGTTGCAGCCACTCAATGTGTTTTTTACTCGCGGAAATAAAAATTGTGTAAAACATGAAACTGGATTTCCATCGCGGATCCCAATAGGAATGAAATGTGCCATCACCATCAAAGTGGCCGCGCAGGAAATCAAAGAAATATTTATCAGGTATTTCCAGGCCGCCCATTATTTTTGACTTATTTGCCATTAAGCCGATGCGTAAAAGAAATTTGTAAAAATTTACATCACCGAATTGAATGCGAAACACCTTTTGCTTGGTTTGCCCTGACGTCTTTTGGCCAATTTTATTTTGAATTTTCAGGCATTTTTTGAAGTTCTCTAACTGCTCCTTATCTTGCGAAGTTAGATCGAAATGCCGCCCATCGGGGGATAGATTGCCATCCGTAGTTAAGAGACCGATCGCATAGGCGAAATTTGGCGACCATTCAAGTTTTATTTTGTTTTTTGGATGGGCCATAAGCTATCGCGTTTCCCAATTATACCTCAAGGTGATAGCGTATGCCAATCAGGGATAATAGATTTTGCTAGTTATTTAAGATTGCTTCGCGGAGTTTATCCCGCACCAAATTGATCACGGTGCGGGGTTCGCAATGACAAAATCGTCGATTGCATTGTATGAAAGCTTCGCTTTACTCGCAATGACAAAAACCACCGCTTAAGCGGTGGTTTTTGCTTCGGACTTTGCGACCACTTCCTTATCTGCCGCGGCGCCCAGCTTCTGCCGGGTGGCGCGTTTAGACAGATCGCGGACGTAATAAAGTTTGGAGCGGCTGACTTTTCTTGGTGAGTTTAGAATGTCCACTTTACTGATGCGCGGGGAGTGAATTGGAAATACTTTCTCTACTCCAATACCGGCCACGGTGGACCGGACGGTGAAAGTAGCGCCGGGCTCGGAGCCATGTTTGCGGGCTAAAATCAGACCTTCAAATCGGCTGACGCGGTCTTTATCACCTTCTTTTACTTTTTCCCAAACCCGTACCGTCGCGCCGGATTTGATTTTCAGCAAAACTTCTTTGGAAATCATGTTCTGTCTAATATACAATAATTGAAGATACAATGCAAATCCTAGCGGACGTTCGGCTGTTGTCTCGGGGTGGTAATTCGGGCGTGGAAGAGTATACCCGCGGCTTATTAAACGCCATTTTTGAGGCGGATCGGTCTAATTCCTATGCCCTTTTTTACAATGGATTCCGCAAAGAACCATTGACCGGTCAATTAGCGATTGAGGGCAAATCCAATATCCGGGTTCTGGATACCCGTTGGCCAAATAAGGCGTTGGATTTTTCCTCGCGTTTTCTTAATTTTCCGCCTCTGGATAGATGGCTTGGAGCCGATTTAGTCTTCAGTCCCCATTTCAATCTATTACCGAAGACGCGCGCTCCCAGGATCATTACCATTCCCGATCTTTCTTTTATCCATCACCCGCAGTTTTTTTCCCGCCGGCAAAATTTATGGCACCGGCTGCAAAATATCCAGAAACAGGCCGAGCAGAGCTCGGCGGTAGTAACTGTTTCAGAATTTTCCAAAAGCGATTTGGTTGATGTCTTTAAAATTCCGGACGATAAGATCAGAGTAATCTATCCGGGCATTTCAGAAATCTTTAAGCCCGCCAAAACCGCCAGCGTCGGGCGGCCGTCCATTTTATATCTGGGAACGATTGAACCGCGCAAGAATATTTCACTGTTAATCCGCGCCTTCAATGCGCTGAAGGGCAGGCCAAATTTTCATGATTGGCAATTGGTAATCGCCGGCCGGCTTGGCTGGCTTTATGATGAAGTATTGCGTCTGGCCGAGGCCTCGCCGTATCGCTCCGATATTGTTTTCAAGGGGGCGGTGTCTAGTGGAGAGCGGGTGGAGTTGTATAACTCTGCCAGGATGTTTGTTTTCCCATCATTTTTTGAGGGATTCGGCTTCCCGCCGATTGAAGCGCAATCTTGCGGCTGTCCGGTGATTGCCGCTAACCGCACCTCTCTACCGGAAGTATTGGGAGACTCCGCCGTTTATACCGATCCCTGGAAAGTTGATGAGCTGGTGGAGCAAATGGTTCAATTGGCGGAAAACCGGGTTTTGCGGGATAGTTTAATTAAACGGGGATTGTCTAACGCCGAGCGTTTTCGCTGGCAGAAATCGGCAGAGCAAACTTTAAAGTTATTTCATTCTCTTTAATTTCCAACTTTTCACTT
>JBBTRE010000011.1:0-1958 GCA_038065375.1 Patescibacteria group bacterium
GTTATGCCACCCAGGAATCCTCGGTTCAGGCCTTAAAAGCCGGGGCTTATGATTTGAGTCCGGCGATGAATGTTTTTCACGTCGTGGACACTTTGCGCCGCGGCCCGAAAGAAGATTTAACTATCCGGGTTGGGGAAGGGGATACTTTGGCGGAGATTGAGGCGGAATTGGTGAAGTTAAAGATCATCAAACCGAAAGCGCTATCTAAATTCCCCGGGAAATCTTTGGAGGGCTTTTTATTCCCCGACACTTACCGGTTTTTCCCGAACTCTCCGGTGGAGGAGGTAGTGAAAAAGTTTATGACCAATTTTTATAAGCAGGCCGTTCCGGAACTCAAGGATTCTCTGCGTGATTTTTATGAAACTTTAATCATCGCCTCAATCTTGGAAAAAGAGGTGCCTTTTCACGACGACCGCCGTTTGGTGGCCGGCATTTTGTATAAGCGTTTGAAAATCGGAATGGCCCTCCAAGTTGATGCCGCTCCCGACACCTATCTTTACGCGGGTCTACCCAAAAAACCGATTGCTAATCCCGGCGCGGATGCCATCCGCGCCGCCGCCAACCCGCAGACCTCGGAATATCTCTACTACCTCTCCGATCCGGCGACCAAAAAGACTATCTTCAGCAAAACTTTTGAGGAGCACAAGGAGAACAAGGCGAGGTATTTAAAGCGGTAGTTGCTTGCTTTTAATTTTTCTAATATAATTAACTTACAACTGAATAAGACTCGTCATCATCGGAGATTACACGCAGCCATTACAAACATAATTTTCTCCGGTTCATTCGAAAGCTGAGACATGCTTTCACCAAGTCGGACGAGTCGTTCCGATTTTTTATTTTTATGGATCACATTAGTAAGGATTTTGATAGTTGGTTGGCGATTAAAAAGCAGGTCAATGCGACGGAGGGCAGGGCGTTCGCGCATCCACGTGAAATTTGGTGGTGCTCCCTGGGTGTTAATGTAGGAGCGGAGACTGACGGCAAAAACGATAATTTTGAGCGACCAGTGATTGTGATGAAGGTTTATAATAAAGAAACTTTACTTGTGTTGCCGATTACGAGCAAGCCAAAGAATGATGTTTTCCATCACAAGATTATTACGGAGCAAAAGGTGACCTGGGTTAAATTGACCCAGTCGCGCGTGATTAGCAATAAGAGGCTTTTGCGTAAAGTAGACGTTTTAGGTGAGGAAGAATTTAAGACTCTCAAGGAAACCTGGAAAACATCTCTATAAAAAATCGGACCCCGCATTTCTGCGGGGTCCTCGGAGGCCGAAGCCCTAATATCTCAAATTTAGCACACTTCCAGGCATCGTCAATGGCTTTTTCCACAGGTGTTAATTATGGGGCTTTTGCATTTCATTGAAAAATCCTCAAAATTGGGGGATTTTTGTTGAGCTTGACAAATTGGACGGGGTTTGCTATAATTCCAAACAGCTAATTGAGGTGGGTTACAGTCGTTCCCGTGGGGAATGGCGGCCTGCCCTAGTGACTGGCTCCCTTCACCGGGGGCAGAGAGGAGGCGGAGCTATGTTCAAGTCCGCCAGTGGTTACCAGACCGATGTTGGGGAAAAGATGGTGCTGTTTCCGACGGTGATGCGGCATGTGCGCCACGATCATTTCGTCGTGGACAAGCGCAACGGGCGGGAAAAGTTCTTCCGGAAGGGGATCGGCGTGGAGGTGATCAAGGAGGTTCCGGTCTCGGAGCAGGAGACGATGATGGAGGGCTTCCAGCCCCCATACGTCCGCTTCGTGAACTCGCCGGCATTCCCGAAGGTCCGTCGGCATGACGTGGTCGGGTTCGTCCGGCCTCCGGAACGGCGCCAGCGTGATGAGGACGGGGAGTAAGCTCTAGGGCCCCCCAACATAACAGTTGGGGGGTCTTTTATTGAAACGGCGACCCCAGTCAATAGGGGGGTTATCCCCATATTGACAAGAATAGGGGTCTTGGTATATACT
>JBBTRE010000012.1:0-26779 GCA_038065375.1 Patescibacteria group bacterium
ATGGCCGGCGGTTCTGATCTAATCCACGCCCTTGATGGTTGGCCTTACGGTTTTATTGGCGCTTTGTGCGCCGCGTTATCACGTAAGAAATTAGTTATCACAGCAGTCGGAACCGGCGGAGTGAAGCCGCTGTATAATTTTTGGCAAAAGCCATTGCTGAAGTGGGCCTACCGTCGCGCTGATAAATTAGTGGCGGTGAGCCGCCACACCCGGGACGAGATCCTGAAAGTCGTGCCGAGCCTGAATATAGAAGTAATCAATCACGGCGTGGATGTTGGAAAGTATCAAGTATCAAGTATCAAGTATTCAGTATCGGGGCAGATAAAGCCGTATATTTTGAGTGTTGGCGCCTGGAAGCGACGTAAGGGTTTTGAGCACTCAATCGCCGCCTTTGATTTATTGAAGAAGCAGCATCCTAATTTGAGTTATGCGATTTTATGCAACCCATCGGCCGAGATTAAGGCAAAATATCCTCAAGTTTCATTCGTCGGTGGATTTTCGGAGAGCGCTTTAGTTACTTTATACAAAAACGCCGAGCTATTCATTTTATTGCCTCAAGATGATAATAAAGATATAGAGGGATTTGGCCTTATCTACCTTGAGGCCGCCGCCGCTGGGTTGCCGGTAATCGGGGCGAAGAGCACTAGCGCCGAGGACGCGGTCTTAGAGGGGAAGAACGGTATTTTAGTAGATGGCCAGAATCCGGAAGAGGCAGCCTGGGCGATGGAAAAGATATTGAGTAACCCCGAATTGCGGGATCGGATGAGTAAAGAATCTCTTGAGTTCGCCAAATTAATGACTTGGGAAAAAGCCGCTGAGGCCTACAAAAAAGTCTATGCCAGTATTTAAAGTAGAAATTCTTAAAAAAGCGGACAAAAAGACTTTAGCGGAGATTAATCATCTGACCGCTCAATTAAGTTTGTCGGCAACCGCACCGAAACCGATGATCTTAGCGGAATTAAAACAGATGCTGGCGCAGAAAGACTTCTATCAGTTAGTGATTCGAAGTAAGGGGGCGGTTGTTGCCGGACTGAATGTGTATATAACTCGTATTCCCACCGGTTTAATTGCCGAAGCGGAAGATTTGGTGGTGGACGAGCCATATCGGATGTGGGGCTTGGGCCGGGTTTTGATGGAGAAGGCGATTGAGATCGCAAAAAAGCATAAAGCCAAACACATCAGCCACCGGACCAATCCTAAGAGGGTGGATGCTAACAGGTTATATCAGGAGATGGGGTTTAAGCAGATGGAGACGAATTTTTATCGGATCAATCTAAACTACTAAATGCGTACGATATTAATTTCCAGTTTTAACCCGTTCATTTCCCGCAACCTCTTTTGCGGGGATTTTTTGACCGGTTTGAAATCGGCTTCGGATACGCGAGTTATTTTGATAGTCCCCGATTATAAGAAGGATTTCTTTGAGAAGAACTTTGGCGGCGGTAATGTGTCGGTGGAGGGCGTAGTCATTGTTTCGCCTAGTCGGCGTGAGGTGATGTTCAAATACCTAGCAAGTTCGCTGGTTTGGACCCGCACTATTTTTATTCATAAGCGGGAGAAATTAGCCAAAGATAAAAAAGGCTTGAGATTTTTATCATCTCTGTTTTTAATGGCCGTCGGCAGCTTGGCGATACCAAGAAAGATTTGCCGGGCCTTAGACTACTGGCTGGATAAACCGGAAAAATTTCAGGCGCTGATTACCAAGTATTCCCCATCGTTAATCTTCGCGACTGATGTTTTCAATGATGACGACGTTCGTTTATTGCACGCCGCCAAGAGCGTCGGAGTTCCTACAGTCGGGATGATTCGTTCCTGGGACAACGTCACTACTAAAGGACTTTTTCGCGCGAAGCCAAGTAAATTAGTAGTCGCTAACGAAATTATTAAAAAGGAGGCAATTGGTTATTGCGATATGCGGGCAAAAGATGTTTCGGTAGTTGGCCTGCCGCAGTTCGATATTTACTTTAAGGGCGGGCATCAGCCGCGAGAAGAGTTTTTTAAAAAGATTAATTTGGATCCAAATAAAAAGCTGATTATGTTTGCTCCCTTTGGGAACCGGTTTTGGGATTTGGATTGGCAGATTTTGGAAATTCTCAAAAAAACCGGGCATCAGACATTGGCGCGAATGACTCCGCAAGATTTGGTGGATTTATCTAAGTTCCAACCCGCTTCCAATACTCGCATTGATTGGCCAGGCCAGAGATTCCACGAAAACAAAGCCAGGGACGCCGAACTTGGTCAGGAAGATCTCCAATGGCTATCCGATTCGCTTTATTATTCTGATTTGGTGGTTACTTGCGGGGCGACGCTAGGAATGGATGCCGCGGTTTTTGATAAGCCGGTAATCATGGTGGGCTTTGATGGTCTAGAGAAGCGGCCCTATATAAAGAGCGTGAATAGGTTTTTGAAGTTTAATCATCCGCAGATCGTTTATCGCACCGGTGGCTTCAAAGTCGCCCGCAGCGAAAAAGAACTCCACCAGATGATGGAAGAATATCTGAAAAATCCCCTCCTGGATCAAGAAAATCGCCAAAAGATGATCAAGGAGTTCTGTGTTTACCTGGACGGAAAGTCCGGCAACCGTCTCGGGTCTTATATTTTAGGCTTAGTAAAATAGCACCGGTTCGCGAGCGCGCTTTCCCCCTCTCGGAAGTAACCCGTCACTACTACATGTGGTAGTGACGGGTTACAGTATTTCGGATATTCTTATCGGCATATGCTCAGCAAGCCATCCGTTTCTAAGCTAGATAATTTTTCTTCCCGCAGAGAATGGGAGGAATTTCTCTGGGGTGGAATTGTTGAAAAACTTCTGAGGAGTAATTCAGCCGCCGAAATTAAAAAAATGCTTGGCCTAATGATATCGCCCAAAGAGCGAGAATTTATTCTTAAGCGAATCACCGTTCCCTTATTGCTCGCCGATGGATTAACTTATTCGCAGATTAGCGAATTGCTTTGGCTTTCCCCAACAACGATCAGCACAATCAAGAAAAATTTGCGTGATCCGAAGGGTTTATACCTTAGCTCTCGCAAGTTTTTACACCAAAAAAGAAAATATAGCGGTAGGGCCGAATATTTCGAAACGAAGCAGGAAAAGTTTTGGTCGTCTTTGTGGAAAGATATCAGCGAATTACGTCTTGGGGGCGCGTACACCGATGCCAGCCAGCGCTGGAACTTTTTAAAGCATAATCACTGATGGGTTCTTTGGGCTGCTGTCTTGTTTCACAACTTCACTACTACATGTAGTAGTGAAGGGAAACTAGGCCGAGCAGTCAGGCGGATTTATTGTGTTCGAGCTTGCTGCCACTCAATAGTTTTCTTTAGGCCTTCTTCAAATTTTGATTTAGGATCGTAGCCAAACCATTCTTTGGCTTTGGCGACGTCAGCGTGGGTGTGTTTTACATCTCCCAAGCGGGGCGGGCGGGATTCTAAATCTAATTTTTTCCCGGTATATTTTTCAATCATATCCCGCACCTCGTTGAGAGTAGTGCGCTCGCCGTGCGCAACATTAAAAGCTTCGCCGGCGAATCTTTTAACGGATTGCATGGCGAGGATATTCGCGGTGACGACATTGTCTACATAGCAGAAATCGCGGGATTGCGTACCGTCGCCCTCCAAGAATCCCCTTTTCTTTTCCGGAAAATATAAAGCTTCCAACCAGCCGGCGATAACAGTTGAATATGGCGAATCACCATATTGACCCGGGCCAAACACCGTAAAATAGCGGAGCGCCACCGTATCTAATCCATAGAGACTGCTGAAAACTTTGCAAAATAGTTCCCCGGTATATTTTTGGAGGGCATAGGGAGATTTTGGATCGCAAGCATTTTCCGATTCTTTGGTTGGCATTTTCAGCGCCCCACCGTAAACGGAAGATGAGGAAGAGTACATCACTCTTTTTACTCCATGATTTTTCGCGGCCTCTAAAACCGCTACCGTTCCGGTAATATTGGCCGCGGTAGTCTCGGCGGGATGTTCTACGGAATAAGAAACCCGCGGAACAGCGGCAAAATGGAAGACATATTCCGGTTTGTGGGTGGAGAAGATTTTCTCCAACAAAGCCGTGTCAGTAATGGAGCCCTCATAGAGTTTTATTGATGGTTCTATGGCGTCGCGTCGGCCGGTGGCAAAGTTATCTATGCCGATGATTTGAGTCTCCGGGAATTGATCTTTGAATTGGCGAACAAAATTACTGCCGATGAACCCGGCGCAACCGGTTACTAGTATGGTTTCCGGCTGGTTATTAGTCATTAGTTATTAGTCCTTAGAATTTTGTATATCTTCACCCCCTCGTTTGTGTAGACCAATCTTAGGCCTGGATCACTCGATAAATCAATAGCGCCTAGTTGCTTCTCCCACGGGCCAAAATAGACATAATCGGCGTCTATATCGCTCCAATTGGATCTTAATTTGAGATAGCTCTGCGACAATAACGCCATTCTCTCGGCGCGCCCCCGTTTGACGTCACTCTTATCCCCGCTACCCATAAAATTATTAAAGGTACCGTATTTGCTGGTGAAATAATTCCCATAGAGATGCCAGATGCTGTCGTTTTGGTTACTACCCTCATCCGGGAAACATTCAAATCCGGAACAGGTTTTCGGATAAGTTCCATACAGGCGATTCTCAAAATTCATCGGACTGATGCCGAATAGTTTATGCGATTCCAAATAGCGATTCTCCATTTCCTCCATCGGCATCGTGCTGGTAAATCCGGCAGGTAGATATGGGCGAGCGGAGGTGTAAGTGGTCAAATATAGCGCGTTCATGACGGAGGGCGTCACAATGCGCGGTTCAGCCGGGAGATTTTCATTGATCCAGTCCCAGGATTTAGCGATGCCGTTGTCAAATTTGTAGTAATCCCAGAGGAATTGTTGCTGATTGCGATAAATGGCGATTGGATTAGCGATCTTTTTTACAACTAAAGTCGCAGATAGGACAATCAAGCAGGCCAGCATAATTTTTTGCCATTTTTTCTGCTGCGTCAGACGGTTAAGCAATTCAAAGATAACCGCCCCCAGAACTATAAACAAAATTGGGGCGGCCACTTTGTACCAGGTATGGGGAACTGGAACGTAGCCGATCACCAGTTGCGCGTTCCAGGCGATAAAAAACGCGGCCAGTAATGTTGTTAAGAAGATCGCTTTCGGTCGGTCGGTTTTTTTATACAACCAGATAACCAAACCGATCAGGCCGGCATAAACGAGATAATCCGGCCAGACTTGGGTGGCAAAAAATCTTCCGTGAGCGATTCCAAGTCGGAAGGTGTAGTCCTCCATATTTGGCAGGTGGGAGAATCTCCAATAGTTTACGAAGTAGGGCAGAGCGCAGATAGCCAGAATGGCCCAAAACAGGACAAGGAGCTTCCATCGGTGACTCCTCTCCGCCTTAATCACCAAGCAGTAAGCGGTGAGTAGTCCCAATACGATGATCCAATAAACCCAAAAATGAAAATAGACATAGAAAAGAGTCGAAGAAACGACGGCCGCGACTACCGCTGAAATCTTTGAGGGTTTTGTCCAAAACCAGTAGGTTGCGGCCACCGCGCCTAAAAAGAACGGCGTGGCGATTAGCGGATTATCAATTAGATGAAACGGCAATTTATCGAATTGAGTTTGAACGAGCGGAATAAAGTTTTTCAGAAAAAAAGCGGTGAAATCATTCCAGCCGGACCAATCATAAAAAGGGAGCTTCAGTGGGATGGGCGTTAACACTCCAACTAGGCCAAAGAACACCGACCAGGCCTTAGATTTCGTGAATAGCCAGCCAATCAATACAAAGAGAATAAAGATTAGAGCCGGGAAGCGCAGTTGGACCATTAAGTAGGCCCGATTGATGCTTCCGTGGAAAGCATTCAAATAAATTGAAAAAATAGTGGGCGGAAGAAGATTTGCGACTGTTGGACCATCTTTGGCGGCCGAAACATCGGACGGCGGGAAGTGTCCGTCATATATTTCGCGGGCGCGAGGAAGGTAGTGGTACAGAGAGTTGCGATAGGTTTTGAATTGGGCGAGCACGAATCGCTGTCCTTCATTGATAAAGTTTCTCCGGATAGCGAGCGATGGAGCGATGTAGAGAAGGCCGACGAGCGTCGCCAGAGCGACTACGAGAATTAAGAACTTATACTTACCGATTGCAGACGATAGGGTCTTCATACATTCATATTACCAATGCCTATTGCCTATTGCCTAATCCCTTGCATTTTTGATTATTATTGTTATAATATACGGCAGCTTGTCCCATACATAATTTATGTGTGGGATTCTAAAAAAAGGAGGGTGTCGTGGAAAAGACTTCCGAAGGGAAGTTGCTGGAGCTGGCGACGCGAATTTGCACAGAAGAAAACTTGAGTTTGGATGCGCTAAGGAAGGGCCGATCTTATGATGCGATCTATCTTGTTGGACAGACAGAAGCAAACGAGGAGAGCGTTTTGAGACGCTGCTACCAGATTATCAGAGATACCTGTACGGAAGTTCGTAAAATTTGCCTTGTTAGGAGTCAATTCCCACCAGAGAAGCGCAAGTACCCGAACTTTGCCGTTGACTGGAAACGTTGGTTATCATCCCGCAGTTCCTCCGCTCTGGCTGTCGGTTTTTCTATTTTCGATTTTCCCGAAGGTCCGGTTGAACATACTGGGACAGAAATGATGGGATTGGTAAGCCACTCCAAAAAGCAGGATTGGAAGGATGTTCTGCTGATTGCCGCGCCCTTTCATCAGCTTCGCTCTTTCCTTTCCGCTGTCGCGGCTACAAGAAAGCTGGATTATCCGGTGCGGCTTTGGAACCTCCTAGGCGTATCGCTTCCATGGGGAGAGCAATCCGTTCATTCTCAAGGAGTGCAGACCGGCACCCGATCTGACTTCATTCACGCTGAACTTGAGAAGGTCAAAGTCTACTCCGCCAGGGGTGACATTGCTACAGTTGAAGAAGGTATTGAGTATCTTAACTGGCGAGATGCCCAGAAATAGAGCAAAAGCCCACCTTTACGGTGGGCTTTTTTTGTTTTACCATTGGCGTATGTTTAACGGGAAACGGGTGTCGGTGGTTTTTGCTACTTACCGTGAAAAAGACTCCGTGCGAGCCGCTATTGATGATTTCTATAATACCGGCCTGGTGGATGAAGTGGTGGTGGTGAACAACAACGCCGAACCGGGAACTGACGAAGAGGTAAAAAAGACTAAGGCCCGTTTGGTCTATCAGCCAAATCAGGGTTATGGCTGGGCTTTTCGTAAAGGGATTGCCGAAGCGAGCGGCGATCTGATTGTTTTGTGCGAACCCGATTCCACCTATACCGGGAAAGACCTTGGTAAATTTCTAGAGTATTCAAAAGATTTTGACGCGGTTTTCGGCACCCGCACCAACACCAGCACAATCGTTCCGGGTGGCGATATGCGAACTTTGCGCCGGGTTTGCAATGTTATCTATGGAAAAATTATCCAAACGCTTTATGGAACTACTTCTTTGACCGAGATCGGCTGTACCTACAAGCTGTTCCGCAAGGAAGCATTGCGGAAAATTGAACCATTTTTCACCGCCGTGAATCCGCTTTTTGCCACCGAACTAATTTTGCTTTCTTCTATTCACGGATTGAAGTTCGTGGAAATTCCGGTGCATTACGGCAATCGTGTTGGTCAATCCACGATTATTTCCAGTTGGCGGAAGCTGGTAAAGTGGGCGATTAAGTTATTGGTTTTTATTGTCGGCTATAGAGTCGCCGCTTTATTGGGGAAACACAAATAGATGATGAAGATCAATAAAACTTGCCGGGAATGCCAAAGCGCCGATCTGGTGAAGTTTTTGGATTTAGGATTACAGCCGGCCGCTAACAGTTTTTTAAAAAAAGAGGAGCTGAATAATCCGGAGCCGAAATTTCCGCTGGAGGCCTATTTTTGCCGATCCTGCAACGCCGCGCAGCTGATCCACGTGGTAGATAAGAGTTTGCTCTTCCGGAATTACGTTTACTTTTCTTCCGGAATGCCGAAAGTTTCCCCGCATTGGCAGGCCTACGCGGAGCAGGTGATGGTGAATTACTTGCCGGCGAAAAATGAATTTGTTTTGGAGATCGGAAGCAACGACGGTGTATTGCTTAGATTTTTCCGGGACCGAGGTTATAAAGTGCTTGGGGTAGATCCGGCAGAGAATATCGCCAAAGTAGCCGAGGCGATGGGCGTACCCACCTGGGCGGACTTTTTCGGCAATGTGGTAGCGGTCAAAGCGGTCGCCGCGCATGGACAGGCGATGGCAATCTTGGCGAACAACGTGGTGGCGCATATTGATGAGCACCAAGATCTGGTTCAAGGAGTGAAAACTTTATTGCATCCCAAAGGGGTATTTGTTTTGGAAGCTCCTTATCTGATTGATATGTTTGAAAATCTCACCTATGACACTATCTATCATGAGCATTTGGGATTTTTAGCGGTCCGTCCGCTCCAGAAACTTTTTGCTAAATATGGGCTGGAAGTTTTTGATGTTCAGGTGGTTCCGTCGCAGGGAAAATCAATCCGTTTATTTACCTGCCACCAGGGAGCTTATCCGGTACGGCAATCGGTTCGTGATTTGGTTCAGAAAGAGTTGAATTTAGGTTTAGACAAAGAAGAGAGTTACCGCGAACTTGGTCGTCGCGTGGCCGCTTCAAAGGAAAAGTTGGTTTCGCTTCTTCGTGATCTAAAAAAACAAGGCAAAACCATCGCCTCTTATGGAGCGCCAGCCAAGGGCAACACTCTTTTGAATTATTGCCAGATCGGGGCGGATACCTTAGATTACGCCCTGGAGGATTTATCGACTAAAACCGGTCTTTATACGCCAGGGATGCATATTCCGGTAGTAGATCGGAAATACGTCGAGACGCATAAGCCGGATTACTATTTGATGCTGGCCTGGAATTACCAAAAAGCGATTTTAGAAAAAGAGCAGGAATTTCTGAAAAATGGCGGTAAATTCATTATCCCTGTCGGCGATACAATAAAAGTTATTAGTAATTAGTCATGAGTGAAAATGTAAAAAAAGTTCTAGTCTGTGGCGGTTGCGGATTTATGGGTTCGCAGTTCATCCGCCACCTGCACAATAAGTATCCGAACTACCAGATCTACAATCTGGATCTTTTAACTTATGCCGGTAATCCGGAGAATTTGAAAGATTTGGCGGTCAGCGATCGCTATCATTTTGTTCATGGCGATATCGGCGATAAGCCGTTGATAGAGGATCTGATGGCCAAACATAAATTTGATGTGGTGATTAACTTTGCCGCGGAGAGCCACGTTGATCGGTCAATTTTAAATGCTTTTCAGTTTATCAAAACAAATATCCAGGGCGCCTACGTTTTGTTGGAGGCCGCCCGACATTATAAGATTCCCCGCTTCGTATATGTTTCTACCGATGAGATTTATGGCGATGTGCCGCACGGCGTAAAGACCGACGAAAATTATCCGCTCCAACCGACCAATCCTTACGCCGCTTCTAAAGCCGCCGCGGATTTGATGGTGCAAGCGTATATAAAGACCCACCGGGTGCCGGCGGTCGTTTTGCGGAGCTCCAATAATTACGGGCCGTATCAATATCCGGAAAAGTTACATTCATTAGTAATCACCAACCTGCTTGAGGGCAGGAAAGTCCCGGTGCACGGTAAGGGTCTGCATTTGCGGAGCTGGATTCACACTCAGGATTTTTGCAACGCGTTGGATTTGGTGATGCACAAAGGCGATGACTATAAGACCTACAATGTCGCAGGCGAGGAGCGGAGCAACATGGAAGTGATCAGGGCAGTGGCCAAAACAATCGGTAAGAATCATGACGAGCACATCGAGCACGTTAGCGACCGTCCCGGCGCGGATTTCCGGTATGCCCCGGATCATTCCCGTATTTCCAAAGAGCTGAAATGGGAGCGGCAGTATTCATATGACGACGCTCTGCGCGAGATCGTGGCTTGGTATGATAATAATCGGGACTGGTGGCAGAAGATTAAGTTGAGAGGTGAATTCCAGGATCACTACCAGAAGCAAAGTAAGGGACAGTATGATTTATAAAAAAATATTGATTATTGGCGCCGACGGTCAGCTGGGTTTTGATTTGATGCATTCCTTTGGAGAGAAGGCGGTTGGCCTCACCCACAAAGATATTGAGGTGAAAAACTCCGCGCAAGTTGATGAGGTGATTGCGGCTCATCATCCCGATGTCGTTATTAACACAGCGGCTATCGTAAAGTCAGAATGGTGTGAGATCAACAAAGATGAATGTCTGGCGGTCAATGCCGTCGGCGCCGGTAATGTCGCGGCGGCAGCCAATAAGATTGGGGCGGCTGTTATTCAGATCAGCACCGATTATGTTTTTGATGGCGCGAAGGATTCTTTTGTTGAGAGTGACCAACCCAATCCTTTGAATGTTTACGGCGCCTCAAAGTGGGAGGGGGAGCGAGCTGTCCGAAAGAACAATCCGAAGTATTACATTGTTCGTTCCGGCTGGTTTTTCGGGAAAAATATTCCGCACAAAGGACTGGATTTTCCCCGGTTAATGTTGAAATTGGCTAAGGAGCAGGGTGAGGTTCGGGTGGTGAGAGATCAATTTGGCTGTCCGACCTACACCCGCGATCTGGCGAGTAAAATTAAGGAGCTGTTGCATCGGAACGCCCCGTTTGGTGTTTATCATATTACTAACCAAGGCCGGACTTCCTGGTATGGATTCGCGAAAAAAACTTTTGAGTTGGCCAAGGAGAAAGCAAAATTAATCCCGATTGCCACCGCCGAGAGCGGCTCTAAAATTCAACGTCCAAAGAATTCAATTTTGGAGAACCGTAATTTATCCGAAGTTGGCATTCCGCTGCTCCGCCCCTGGGAAGAGGCATTGAAAGATTATTTTGAAGAGATCCAGTAAAAATACTATAGTAACCCAATGATTTTAAGTTCGGTGGAAGTTAAAAAGTTTTTGAAATTAGATCTACAGCCGATCAGGATTGGCGATGATGGGAGACTGTATTTTACTGAATTGCCCGAGGGGTATAAACCCGCCCAATCTTCTAACGATGAAGAATTAAAAGATAAAAGCCATTGGACCGAATGGAGGACTTCTAATTATGAATTTTTTAAATCTCGGCTTGGGGGGGGGCTTAGCAAGGACTTAGTTTTATTGGATATAGGAGCGGGCGCCGGAGAATTTCGCGAGCTTTTCACCGGATTTCAATATATCGGCATTGATTTTTGGCCGCACCCTGATGTCAGAATAGTGGCGGATATAACCAAGCAATTACCGTTCCAAGATGGCTCCTGCGACATCATTATTCTTTCCAACGTTCTGGAACACACGCCGGAGCCGGAAGTTATCATACAAGAATGCGCCAGAATCTTGAAAGTCGGAGGTCTATTGCTTGGAGTGGTCCCATTTTTAACCAAAATTCACCAGGAGCCGTACGATTTTTTGCGGTATACGAACTTTATGCTTGAGCGGATGATGAAAGGCAGCGCTCTAAAGAACATTGAAGTTTTGCCGCTTGGTAAGCCATTGGATATTTATCTTGCTTCTTTGCGGGCATTATTTAAACAACTGGCAAATGGAAATCTGAATTTCTTTGAAAGAAAACTAGCAAATTTTGTCCGGAAGTTGATGGTTCTTACAATTTGGCTTTTCGGTCGGCTATTTAAAAAAGCGAAGTTGTCCTATAAATTCACGCAAGGTTTTGGATTCCAGGCCAGTAAGTAATTTTGTTGATTTTTAGCAAAGAATAGCTTAAGTTGGCTGTACATGAATAAGGCAGTGAAAATAGCGCACAAGGAAGTGGGTCCGGGCAAGCCGGTTTTTGTGATTGCCGAAATCGGCATCAATCACAACGGTGAGTTGGAGACCGCGAAAAAATTGATCAGAACCGCTGTTGAGGCGGGCTGTGATGCTGTAAAATTTCAGAAGCGCACTCCGGAGGTTTGCGTCCCGAAAGACCAGTGGGACAAAATGCGCGAAACCCCCTGGGGCTATATCAGTTACATTGATTACAAAAAAAAGATGGAATTCGGCCCCGCCGAATATAAAGAAATTGATCAGTTATGCAAAGAGCTGGGAATTTTGTGGTTCGCCTCCTGCTGGGACGAAGAGAGCGTGGCCTTTATGGAAAAGTTCAATCCTCCCTGCCACAAAGTGGCCTCTGCTTCTCTGACCGACCGCGGTTTATTGGAAGCTCTCAAAAAAACTGGGAAGCCGATTATTTTGTCCACCGGTATGAGTTCCGTGGCTCAGATAGATCAAGCCGTGGAAGTTTTGGGAAAAGATAACTTAGTCTTGATGCACACCGTGTCTACTTATCCCGCTGAACATCATCATCTCAACCTTAGCGCCGTGCAGACACTAGCCAATCGTTATCAGGTTCCGGTTGGTTATAGCGGACATGAGAAGGGAGTTGTTCCATCGGTTGTCGCGACTGCTTTAGGGGCTTGCGCCGTGGAGCGCCACATCACTCTAGATCGCACCATGTGGGGTACTGATCAGGCGGCCAGCTTAGAGCCAAAAGGATTGAAGATGTTAGTAAAGGAGATTCGGATTTTGGAACAGGCAATTGGCGATGGGGTAAAGCGGGTACTTGCTGAAGAGATTCCAATTGCCGAAAAGCTTCGTCGCAAGAAAGACTTTTAGAGATAAAATCCGAATTTGTATTGGCCGGATTTGAAACGGTTATTCCGGAGAAACTTGGCATTCGCGTTGGCGATTGCCATTTTTTCTTTGAGGAATTTTTGGTATTCCGGAGATAGTTTACCGGTGACCGGTTTACTGGTGACTAAGTTCTTCCGGAATCCTGCCCCGATTATCCCGCCCTGCCGCGCGTAAAAATCAAAATGTGGCAAAAGCGCCGAGCTGACAAAAACGCGGACATCTCCGGCTTGGGATTGGGCGAAAGACCAATCGGGGCTGATTTGGTGTTGGTTGTTAGTAAAAACTATTTCCTGGCCGGGGAATAGCGTCAGCCGTCCTTCGGCGGCAGTCGGTTTGCTGAATATCTTTTTGGTGAATTCATTTAATATGTCATATCCCAGATAAAGTCCAACGCGTACTACTTCCTGTAATTCCGAAGATCGTTCTGGCCGCCATTTTTTCCGCAGGTTTTGTAGACGAGCTAAGAACTCATCTGATTCTTTTTTCCGCCCGATAATTTTAGCGGTGTTTTCCAGCGAATAGGCGAATGACCGGGTATAGCGCAGAGCGTATTGAACATCCATGGGATTTTTCTTGAGAATCATAATCAGGCGAATCATCCGCTCCGGTAGCCAATCCACCACATTGGCCAGATCTCGCAGTTTCGCGATTTTTTTACTTGGCTGCCGGGGGAGCTCGCCTTTTCCGTGTAGCCGCTTGATCTTCAAGTCATCCAGCCAAAGAATCTTTTTGAACACTTCCTCCGGCATAATCATCAACCCGCCTTTTGCGACTTTCCGGATATTCGGACCATCTGGATTACGCCATTTGTTAATCAGATTTTTCCTTAAAACAGTGATCGGATCTATATCGCTTACGCCCGGGGCGCTCACCGAGCCATATTCATAGACGCCGAGGACGTCCGGATTTTTTGATAAACCGCCGACCATCTCCCTGCGGGCGGCATCATAGACTTTTAAGGAAATATTTTTTGGATGATTAGCGAATTTCGTCTGTGATTTTTCCAGCTCTTTTCTCCATTCATTTAACATCGCCAGCGCCGCGCGATAACAATTTTCACCCAGTATCTTTCTGGTTTGGCGAAAATCTTTGCGCGCTAACTCCAGCTTTTTCAGGAATGGGTGTCGGGCCAAATCAAAAGCAAACTTTTTGTAAACGTAAGTTCCCTTGGCCTGCAGATAGATGCTGGGCATCAGAAGCAGCATCGCCACGAACCATTTTAATTGGTATTCCGGCGAGCCGGGTTTGTTGGAGATTTTTCCGGTGGCGGCAATCTTTTTAAAAATTTGATAATAGTGCTCAAAGTTTTCTAAATCCTCTTGGCGCGAATCGCGGATGTGGAAGTTAATGCTATTTTTTGCAAATAAAACTTTTGCATAACGGAAAACCTCCACCGGCATAAAGCGTTGATGATAATAGTTTAAATTGCCTTCATGGCAGAAAATAAATCCGTGATGTTCTAGCGGGTCAGCTTTTTTTAATAATCCTCGGACAGCGGAGATTTTTTGGCGCAATACCTCAAGCTTGCTGGAGTTTTCACAAATATCCTTACGAATTATTACGAATGTATCCAGGTCGCTGAATCCTTCCGTCCAATCCATAGTGGCGACGCTTCCGTGGATAATCAGCGAGGCGATTTCTTTTTTGAGGTTATTTTCAAAATACTTTTTTAGACCGGATAAAATCTGGGCGTATTTCGTTTGCCCGTAATTTCCAATTTCCAATTTTTCAATTTCTATTGTCTGGGCCGCTGTCAAAGTTCCGGTCAGACCGGGCCAGAGTTTCTTGTAGTTTTTGGTAATTCGCTCCGCTTCCGTTGGGTTTGGAGTCGGCGAATTTAGAAAGTGGTTAAGAGCGTAAAAAAGCTCGTTTTGCTCTTTATTGTGCTCCATTAATATAATTCCGGCCGGTGAGAGCTTTAGCAAGCGCCTTCAAATCCTTCGGCTCGTCCAGATCAATTGATTTCTCGGGGTCGGTAATCACTCCGCCGATCGGACCGGCAAAGATTTTCCCGGTTTTGATGTTGGCGACACGGATGGCGTCCACCAAGCCATTTTGCCAATAGACCAGAGGTAGGATCTGGCGGGGAACGTCAGTGCCCATTTTCTTGTAGTGTTTGGTCGGCAATAGCGGTTTCATTTTATTTCCATCGGAGAGCCGCCACATTTTAAATGGATTGTGCGGGGCTGGAGAAGAAACGGTTTTAACGATGGAGTAATTATCTTTAATTGCCACCCGGATTACCTCATCTATATCTTCGGCGGTCCGTAGCGGAGAAGTGGGGCGCAAATTCACCAAGATTTCCGGTTCCCAGCCGCGGTGTTTTTTGACCCAAGCGAGCGCATGGCGCATAAATTCAATATCTTTAGACCGATCTTGAGAAATTTCTGCTGGGCGAAGAAATGGGACATCCGCGCCATATTTTTTAGCCACCGCCGCGATTTTCGGATCATCTGTGGAAACAATAAAAGCATCCAGCAGTTTGGATTTTTTTGCGGCGGCGATTGTGTAATAAATCAGCGGTTTGCCGGCCACCAAAGCGATATTTTTATGTGGGATACTTTTAGATCCTCCCCGAGCGGGAATGATTCCGATAACTTTGATTAAGTTGCGAGCCATTGTTATTGATAATTAAGCATTTTTATGGCATTATGACAAGACTAATCAATGAAGAAGACCGTATTTCTTTTTCTCAAAAACGCCCTATTTATCTCCGATCTTCTGAAGACCAACTACATTAAAGAACTAGCTAATCAATATCGAGTAGTGGTCTTTAGCAATGTGGATGATCCGGATATGGACCGGCGGCTGAAAGAACTCAACGTTGAGCGGGTATTTTGGAAATTGCAGAATTCCCGGCTGTTTATGATTACCAAATTCTTGCGCACCGCCTGCATGCATGAGTTTGATAAGGTTTCCAGCCTGCAGTTCTATTATGGAAGCCCGGCGTTTCAAAACGATAAGCGCGCTAAGCTACTGCGCCTGCTTTCTTGGCCGTTAGCGCCGCTGATGACGGTCAATTTCTTCACGGCTATTGAAAGATTATTTTTGCGTCGTTCAAAATTGTTGGATGAGTATTGCGAAAAATATAATCCGGTTTTGATCATGACCGCTACCCCGGGCGTGCAGGTGTACGACGCGGAGGCGATTTTGTATGGCCAGAAGAAGGGCATACCGACTCTTGCCACCAACTTGAGTTGGGATAATCTTACCTCCTTCAAATGCGTCCGCTCACGTAAGCCGGATTATCTTTTCGTCTGGAACCAGGTTTTAAAAGACGCGGCCGTTAACATCCACCATTTTCCAGCTAACAAGATTTTCATCACCGGCAGTATGCGTTTTGATCGTTATTTTGATGGTTCGCACCCGCTTCCATCCCGTGAGGAATTTTTAAAATCCAAGAACTTGAATCCTGCCTACCCGACTATTTTATTTGCTTCCGGAGGCCGCGCTCCTCACCAGCCAAAAGTGCTGGCAAAAATTATCGCCGCCCGTAACGAAAACAAAATTCCGTATGTAAACTTTTTGGTACGGCCGCATCCTTTTGACGATCCGGAATTTTATCGGCCGTTGGCAGGCGAGAAAGATCTTTGGATTGAGCGGCTGTCGCAACCCATTGAGAATCCCTTCCTGAATTTGAAGGCGAGCTTGGCGTATACGGAGATCAACATCAACCACAAATCCACTATTTCCTTGGAATCTTTTATTTTTGACAAACCGGTCATTAACTTTATGGATCCCGGAGCGACTTTCCAAAACAAGCACTATTTTGACGAAAGCTCCTATTATTATCCGTTGATCAAAGAAGGTTCTATTTTTCTCGCCAAAGATGATAGTGAGTTAATCTCTGGCATCAATGAATACTTAAAGAATCCTAAAAAGGATAGCGTCGCCCGACAGCGGGTTGCCGATAATTTCTTTGCTTTCCGTGATGGGTTATCCTATAAACGGAGCGTGGATTATTTGGAACAAATAATCTAAATTGTCCTAATTATTCTAATTAACCTAATTACTCTAAATAATGACCAAGATGGATTTCAAAACAGCGAAAAAAATAATTTTTGATTTAACCGCTAATCGCGGTTCGGTTGCTGATTATATTAATCTTGCGAAAGAAATTTTTGCGGCTAATTTTGAATTACCGGAATATGTCAGGAAAATTAAGGTGGCGTTTCTGAGCAATTTTACAATCTTGGGATTGCCGGAGGTCTTTAAGGCTAAGGCGCTTTTCCATAATATTGCCGCCGAAACCTACCAGGGTACATACAATCAGTACGCTCAAGAAATTTTAAATCCGGAGAGCGGTTTGAATAAATTCCAACCTAAATTGATTTATCTTTTGATTGATTATTCCGACGTTGATAAAAATCAGATCGCGGAATTGGTGGAGAAAGCCAAAGAAGGAGGCGCAAAAGTAGTTTTAATTGATGACTTTTCTGATTTCAAAGAGCATTGGTATACCAAATACAAAGATTTAGGAGATATGCGTCTGGCCCTGGACGCCTTCCCGGCTTTGGCGGAGAAGTTGGTTGGAACGGCCGTCGCAGTCAGCGGCGCTACTAAAAAGTGCTTGGTTTTGGATCTGGATAATACTCTTTGGTCCGGCATTGTTGGCGAGGATGGGGCCGATAAGGTGGTTCCAAATAAAAAACTACAGGAACATATCTTGAATTTATACAAAACCGGCACGATTCTGGCGATTAATAGCAAAAATAATGAGGCAGACGCAATGGAGGTGATTGAAAAGCACCCGGATATGCTTCTGCGCAAGAATCATTTTGCCACTTGGCAAATTAACTGGAACGATAAAGCGAGCAACATTCGCGCAATTGCTGATGAGCTGATGCTTGGCACTGATAGTTTTGTTTTCGTTGATGATGATCCATTCCAGCAAAGCTTGGTCGCGGAATCCTGCCCCGAGGTGGCGGTTATGCATCCCGATAATTTAATCGGCTATGTCGGTTTTTCGTCCGCTAAGCTAACTGCCGAGGATGAGCGGCGGGGTGAGATGTACGCGGAAGAGCGCGCTCGCCGGAGTGTGCAATCTTCCTTGAAAAGCGTCAACGATTTCCTAAAGGATTTAAAGTTAGAAGTTACCATCCGGGAAGTTAAAGCCGATAGCCCGATCATCCCGCGGCTTTCGCAGATGACCCAAAAAACTAACCAATTTAATATGCAAACCGTCCGTTGGAGTGAAGGTGATATTAAGGCGCTTTTGTCGCAAGGCAATAGAATGTGGGCTATTGATGCCGTTGACCGTTTCGGCGACTACGGAATTATAGGTTTTTTGAGTGCTTCCCCTGAGGACAAATCTGTATGGGTGATCAGTAATTTTTTGATGAGCTGTCGGATTTTGGGCCGAGGTATCGAGAAGTCTTTTTTGGCCAATCTCATAAAGAGCGCTCGCGAGAACGGGGTAGCAGAACTGATTGGCGAGTTTAGTCCAACGAAGAAAAATAAATCTCTTTGTGAGAAATTTTATTTGGAAAATAACTTCAAGGCCATTGGCGAAGTTAATGGGGTTTTCCGATACCACTATGATTTTACGAAAGATTATCCTTACCCGAATTTAGTTAAGGTAAATTTCGCTTAATCGTTGTAATATATAAAATATGGCAAAATCAGTTGAAGAAGTGTTGGCGAAAGTTTTCAATATGGAGGCGTCAAAGATAAATGACATTACTAGCCCTTCTAACACCGAGGCTTGGGATTCTTTTAATGGATTGCTTCTGGTAACTGAATTAGAAAAGACTTTTGATGTTAAGTTCACCATTGAGGAGATCGTGGGAGTTAAGACCGTAGCAGACATTAAAGCCGTGATTAGAAAGCACGGCGTTAAATTATTCTAATTTTTCTAATTACTCTAATTGACCTAAATAATTTTTAATGAGACTCAATAAACTAAATTATGAAGATATCAAGGTTGGCGATGTTTTTTCCTTTGATAAAACCGTTGACGCGGAGTTGGTGAATAAGTTCGCTGAGATTAGCGGTGATTTCAGCCCGCTTCATGTAGATACGAATTACGGTAAGCAGACCCAGTTTGGTGGCAACGTCGCTCACGGCTCCTTACTTGGCAGTTTCTTTTCGGCTTTAGTTGGGATGCTTTGCCCCGGAGAGAAAGCATTATATTTGTCGCAGACTTTGAATTTTAAAAAACCGTTGCCGGTTGGTGGCGCGGTCAAGGTTTCGGGAACTGTCGTTTCCAAATCCGATGCCGCAAAGATTATAGAATTGGAAACCTTGGTGAAAAATCAATCCGGTGAAGTTTTAGTGGATGGCATAGCCAGAGTCTTGGTACGCGAATAAATTTATGAAACTCAATCTATTTAAATTAATTTCTGGAATTCTGAAGAAGTTAGTCCCGAAGAGTAAGACTCAAGAGCGGACAGATTTTCTTAAAAAGATCATGAACTTTGTCCACGAATGTAAATTTCCATCGGGGGGGGCGATTATTTAGAATTTGGGGTTTTCAAAGGCAATAATTTCTCCGAGGCTTATCGGATCGCCAAAGCGAAAAAACTTGTAGGTATGCGGTTTTTTGCTTTTGATTCTTTTGAGGGGCTACCGGAAGGGTCCGAAAAAGAATCCGGACAGTTTCAGAAGGGGGAATATTCGGCTTCTTTGGAGCGCTTCAATGCTAATCTCCAGCAAGCGGGTGTTGATTCGAAAGACGTGCAAGCGGTGAAGGGTTGGTTTAAAGACACGCTAACACCCGAAACTAAAAAGAAGCTTGGCTTAAAGGCGGCGGCGGTGATCTGGATTGATTCGGACTTGTATAAGTCCGCCGTGCCGGTTTTAGATTTTATTACTGATCTGGTGGTGGACGGCACGATTTTAGTTTTTGATGACTGGTTTTTCTTCAAGGGTAATCCCAACAAAGGGGAGCAGAGAGCTTTTCGGGAGTGGTTAGCAAAAAATCCCCAATCAAGGTTTCCGAATTTCACAAATACTTCTGGCACGGTAACTCTTTTATCGTTCACAAGGACTAGTTTTAGTGTTATTGTAGGTGCAATGAAGACGGTTTTATTGGCTGTTCCGCATTACGTCTTTGCTTCTGATCTTTTGCGGACCAACTACATAAAGTACCTATCCGAAAAATATCGGGTGGTGGTTTTAAGTCCTCTCTTTGACGGCGAAGAGGCAAAAAAGCGCGGCTATTGGCAATCACCGAACGTGACCTATCAGAAATGGGAGCTGGAAAACGTCGCGTTGTGGGATCGGATGAAATTCTGGCGTATTGCTTTTGTGAATGAGTTTGATTACCTTGCCTCCATCCGGCATTTTTATAAACGCCCCAACTATAAAGACAGCTGGAAAAGACGATTGGCGCGCACCTTCGGTTTGCCATTCAAAAAGTTTTTAACGGCGGATTTTTTTACCCGTCTGGAGCAAAAAAAGATAAAGCCATCACCGATCTTTGAAGAAATTGTTAAAAATCGCAATGTTGAACTGTTAATTACCGCCACGCCGGGTTTTTCTCCGTTTGAGGCCGAGATGATTCATTTAGCTAAGCGCGCCGGGTTGCCGAGCGTCGCCATGAATTTTACTTGGGACAATCTGACGATGAATTCCAAGCATATTCGGAAGACCGATTATTTGATTGCCTGGAATGAGGTGATGAAAAAGGAAGCGTCGGATGTTCATAATTATTTGCCGGAAAAAGTTTTTGTTTCCGGGACGCCGCGCTTTGATCCCTATTTTGATGACTCCGACGCTATGGTCGGAGCAGGCAAAAAAGATCCGGGACGATCTAAGTTTTTGAAATCCAAAGGATTGAATCCGGATTATAAAACCATATTCCACACCACCGTCACCAAGGCCTATCCTTTTCAGAAAAAGTACATCAATGATCTGATTAAACTGCGGGATTCTAAAAAAATTCCGTATGTTAATTTACTGATCCGGACTCATCCGCTGGATCTGATTGAGAACTATTCGGAATTTAAAGACATTCCCGATTTCTGCATTGAGAAATCCGGCAAAGAAGTGGAGATGAGCTATGACGACCTTTTGAATCTTAAATATTCATTGAAATACACCGACGTGAACATTAACTATGCCTCCACAATTACTATTGAGGCCTGCATCTTTGATAAACCGGTGATCAACATTGGCTACCTGGATCGGTTTGCCTTGGCCTATGAGTTTGATCATTACCGTCCGATTTATGAAAGCGGCGCCATCAAATTAGCTAAAACTGATGAGGATTTGCCGCGGATGATTAATCTTTACCTTGAGAATCCGAGCCGAGATCATGACCAGCGGTTGGCGATCGTGGATAAATATGTTCAGTTCACCGATGGACTATCCTATAAACGAAGCGTTGATTATTTGGAACAAATAATCTAAATTGTCCTAATTATTCTAATTAACCTAATTACTCTAAATAATGACCAATAATCAAACTGCTAAAATATATGACTTAGAGGAGAGGACCGCCAAATTTGGCGAAGAAACTATTAAATTTGCCAAAACTATTCCCGATAATCTAATTACTAAAAGAATAGTGCCGCAACTCGTTGCTTCCAGTACATCTTTAGGAGCGAATTATTGCGAAGCGGATGATGCTGAATCCAGCAAAGATTTTGTTCATAAATTAGGAATATGCAAGAAAGAGGCGCGCGAAACAAAGCACTGGCTAAGGATGGTGGCAACTGCCAGCCCCGAATTAAGGGACCAATCAAGGGTCTTGTGGCAGGAAGCCAAAGAGCTACATTTGATATTCAATGCAATTTTTAAAAAGGTTAGGGATAAACAAAATTAGATCATTAGAAATTGGGATTTCTTTAGAACAATTAGAGTAATTAGAAAAATTAGAATAATTTGTAAAACATGTTCTCCCTACAAGATAAACACATAATAGTGAACTATCACTATGTTGAGGATCCAACTCCGAAGTTTTCGGGAATTTTCCCTTGTTCGGTAGCCGAATTTGACCGGCAGGTAAACTTTCTGTCCAAGAATTATAAAATTGTTTCGGTTCCGGAAGTTTGGGAAGCGGCTAAGGAGGGCCGATCCGATAAGTTGTGCGCTCTGACTTTTGACGACGGCTTGAAGGATAACTATCAGAACGCGTTTCCGATCCTTAAAAAATACGGCGCCCCGGCGACGGTGTTTGTAATCACCTCTGTTTTTGAAGGTCGTTTGCCCACGGCTCATAAGATGCACATTCTTCTTTCCAGAAAAAGTACCGAGGAGCTGGCGGATTTCTTGAACGGTTTCATCGCCGAGTTCTATCCGGACCTAAAGGATAATTATTTTGTTCCCAAAGACCGCCGGTTGACCGATAAGCGGATGCACGAGAGTCCGGTCGCGGCGAATCTCAAGGAAACGATCATCGCTTTGCCGGAAGATATCCGTGGCCGGTTTTTGCGTCATTCTTTCAAGGTTTTTGAGATCAAAGAAGAGAAGATCGCCGGCAATTTATTTATGAACGAAAAAGAGTTAGCAGAAATGGCCGCGGCGGGCGTGGAGCTGGGATCCCATTCCCACGGCCATTACGCGATGACCGATGATAATGAAGAGCTACATCGGCGAGATGTCCAGCTTTCCAAAAAGATTATCCAGGAGATTTCCGGCGTCGCTCCGCGGATTTTCTCCTATCCTCATGGCCGGGCCAGCGATGCCGCGGTGAGGGTGGTCCGGGAAGAAGGGTTTATCAATGGCGTCGGTATTGCCCGCGGTCCTCTGGCTGTGGGGCAGAATCCTTATCTATTGCCGCGCTATGATACGATGGATATTAAGGAATACTTATATAAATTAACCTAATTTCTAATTAACCTAATTGACCTAAAACTTGGGAATTAGGGTTTCTTTAGAATAATTAGAGTAATTAAAACAATTAGGGTAATTTGCAAACCATATAATTTTCACAAGTGTTTAAGCATACTAAGATTTTTATATCAATATTGGCCATCTTCGTAGGGTTGTTGTATGTCGCGCCGCAACTTTTGATTAGGAGAAAATTGATCGCCGACGGGAAACCGTTTGTTTTGTCCCAGTTTTTTTATACCAGCGACGAGGCGCATAATTATTTACAGCGAAACCGGGAAGTTTACGATGGCGGCTTCCCGCCGAAAGACCTGTTTTTTGACGGCGACCGCCCAAACATCTTTCCGATTTTACCGGCCATTATTTTCACGCCCTACATTTGGTTTTTCAGTGATTTGAATTTGGCCTATCTGGCCTTGAGCTTTGATCTATCGGCGCTGATGTTCCTGGCCTTCTTCGGTTTAGGATGGGTCATCTCCGAGAAAAAATATCTTTGGTCTATTTTTCTCGGTTTGTTTGGCGCATTGACGCCGGCCGCGATCCACATGCCTCGCGCCTTTTTATCACCCGCTAACTTTTCCAATATCGTGGTGAAAAACTTTTATCCGGGGATCAGCACCTTATTGGACCGCCTGTTTTTGAACCGGATGGACGATCCGCTGATTACTTTCCTTATTTATATTCCGGCTATTACTCTCCTGATCGCTTTTTGGAAAAATCCCAGCCGCAATCTGGCGATCGCAGCCGGTTTGGTTTCCGGCCTGCTGTTTTATGTCTATTTCCATTATTGGGTTTATTGGGCAATCGTCTTGGGTTTGATTCTGGCTTATCTTTTCCTGCGACGCAGAATGGACCCGTCGCGCTGGAAGTTATTTCTTATTTTATTCGGGATTTTTATTTTAATGTCGGCGCCTTATTGGATAAATTATCTGCGTTTCAGCAGTTTACCGGGAGCCGATGAGTATGCTCAACGGATCGGTATTGAGACGGGCCGATTTTTGCGGATAGAGAACGCTTGGCCGGACTATTTGGCCTATCTGGCTCTGGCGGCCGCTATTTATCTGGTTTGGTGGCGGAGAGGAAATAGGAATTTGGCAATTTTGGGTTGGATCTTCATCGCCGCGGTCTTTATCGCCTGGAATGTAAACATCGTTACCGGTTTTGTCCCCCAGCCGGGTCATTGGCGAAAAGCGGTTAGCCCGGTTTATTTTGCTCTAGCGCTGATGTTGATTTATGAGTTTTTCCGGAAGATAGAAACCAAAAAGGCCGCCATTATATTATTAGGGCTGTCGTTGCTTTTAGTCGCGAAGAAAGTGGTTAATGTCCTCCACTTTGTTAACCCGCCGGAGCAATATCTCCGGACCTATACTCAACCCCGGGACTTAGTGGATTCTTGGAGCTGGATTAACGAAAATCTTCCAAAGGAAGCGAGTGTGGCCGGATTGTCGTTCCAGACCTCAATTAAGCTTTCTGCTTTTACTTCACTGCGGCCGTTTTTACCCTGGAGCGGCATTACTCCGGCTACTAATTTGGAAATTGAAGAGCGCTACCTGGCTACTAACAAAGCCTTCGGAGTTTCCGCGGCAGCTTTTGAAGCGCGCTTACGCAAAAATATTGATGATGACCATCTCAATCTTTACACTAAACTCTTCTCCGATCGGGGCATTGAGACGATTCCAGATGAGAAAATTTCTGACCTTGTCCGTCGTTATCAGTTATTGGCCTCGACGCCATTGGTCGGGGAGCCGACTTCTGACGTCGGCTTTGTTAGTTTTTCTAGTTTAGGAGTTGATTATGTCTACTATGGGCCGGAAGATCAGAAAATTTACCGGGTTGATTTATCTGGGGACAAAAACTTAGAATTGGTTTATCAAAACGGCGGAGTAGAAATCTATCGGACTTTAAACTTTAAACTTTAAACTTTACCCATGCCCTTACTATCTATTTCAATTCCTTGCTACAACGAAGAAAAGCGTCTTCCGGAAAAGATCGCTCCTTATTTGGATTGGCTTGAGAAAAATCTTCCGGATTATGAATTTGTTTTGGTGAATGACGGCAGTAAGGACGGAACTTTGAGGGTGATGGAAGATCTGGCTTCCGGAAATAAGAAGATTAAAGTTGTTAACTTGCCGGAGAACCATGGCCGGGGATTTGGTATGAAAACAGGAGTTTTGGCTTCGTCGGGGCAGTTTGTTTTGGAGACCGACGCCGATTTGCCCGTCCACCCGTATCAAATCCCGATTTTCTTGGAATATTTAAAAAACCATCCAGATGTTTCTTTCGTAATCGGCTCGCGGGAACATCCTCGGTCCGGGTTTGTACTCAAGCAGACTTGGTTCCGAATCTTCGCCGGAAAAGTTTTCCATCAGTTGTTTATCTGGTTTTTCGGCAGTCAGTTCCGGGATGTGATGTGCGGTTTCAAGATGTTCCGTCATGACGTCGCCCAGGATATTTTCAAATACGTTTACGACGAAAAGTTTTTGGCCGCCGGAGAAATTATTTATGTGGCCAACAAGTTTGGTTACAAAGTGGTTGAGCTTCCGGTGGTTTGGGAAGATGACCGGCGCTCGCAGGTTCGCATCGTCCGCGATACTTTCCGAACTCTGAAGGGGATGTGGGAGCTTTGGGCGCGTAATCTAAAAGGAAAATATCATAAAAACTGATTTAATTAGTCTAATTGTTCTAATTGCTCTAAAATGCTTAGAGATTAGGATTTATTTAGAATAATTAGAGTAATTAGGTGAATTAGAGTAATTTGCTCATGAACACTAAAGAAGCAAAAAGAAAAATAATGGAGCTATATGGCGGAAGGGGTTGGGCGAGTATTTTTACTCGTATCCGGCTTTTTATCACCGCGCCATTTGACGCGCTAATGAAACACATTCCAGAGAGTGGTTTTATTGTGGATTTGGGTTGTGGTTACGGTATTTTCGCGAATCTGCTCGGTCTAACCTCGAAGAAGAGAAAAGTTTTGGGGGTAGATCTGGATACGTTCAAAATTGGCCATGCGCCAAAAGGAATTTCCAACGTGGAGTTCCGGAATGCCGACATCACCAAGATAGAAATCCCCCCGGCTGATTGCATTTTACTGATCCACGTTTTACATCACCTAGATTCCTATGATCAGCAAAAACCTTTGATTGAGGCGTGTCTTGCTAAAATAAAATCCGGGGGCAAGTTGATTATCGCGGAGATTGATCGGCGTCCCTGGTGGAAATTTATGCTTACCTGGCTAGCCGATCACCTGCTTTATCCCGGCGACAAAATATATTATCGTTTCCCGGAGAGCATGAAAGAGCTATTGGGCCAGCTTCCGGTCACCGTAGAAGAGGAAGTGATGCATCAAGGAACCCCCTTCTCCCATATTTCTTATATCTGCACTAAGGACTAACAACTTACGACTAACAACCAGACCAACATGTTTATAAATAATTTGACCTACAAAGTAGTTTATTTAGGAAAGAAGTTGCGCTTGCGCCAGCTTTTTCGCGCGCTGCGTGAGCATGTCTCCGGCGAAGTTCTAGACGTCGGGGGTTGGGACTTTTTCACACATGCTTCCGGTGATCCAAAAATTATTTTCAAAAGTTGGACGAATTTGGAGCCGAGCCAAGAGCACGTTCCCGACATCAAAGATTCCCGTTACAAATTGGAGATCGGCGATGGTTGCGCTATGAAATTCCCAAATAATTCTTTTGACACCGTTTTAAATATGCAGGTGGTGGAGCATGTTTTTGAGCCGATTAAGATGGTTGAAGAGATAGGCCGGGTATTAAAGCCGGGCGGCAAGGCGATTTTTCTCATTCCACAGACAGCCGTCTTACATCACGCGCCCGAACATTACTACAATTTTACCCGCTATTGGATTTATAAAGCGTTAGATCGCGCCGGTTTGAAGTTGGTGAAATTGGAGCCGATTGGCGGGCGTTGGACTACGTTTGCTTCTCACTTGGTCCATTTCTTTTTTCAGGCATTACGGGCGCCGGGTTATTCAATGCCGGAGAACAAAAGAAATGTTCTATTCTATCTTTTCTTCCCCTTCATGGTTATCTACGCGCTGATCAGCATTCCTATTTGTCTGGTCTTCGGGTTGGGGGATATGGATGAGGATCCGAATAATTATGTTGTCGTTGCTACAAAACAGTAGTAAGTCGTTAGCTCCGACGCTACTGGTCGGAGAGCCGACTTCTGACGTCGGCTTCGCTAGCCGCTGGCTGCTGGTGTTTTTGAGCGCCGCGCTGACCGGTCTTTTGTTTGCCGGCCCCTTATTTTTCATAGAACGCGCCGCTGAAAAACAGGGCCTGACTTTTCTGGCCTCCCAATACACCACCGAAACTAATGAGCTGGAGATGGATTTGCCTAGGGCGCGGGAAATCTACGACGGT
>JBBTRE010000013.1:0-1189 GCA_038065375.1 Patescibacteria group bacterium
ACAGCCAGCCACATCGTCCCAGGTAACATTCGGGATATATCCGGTTGGCTTTTTATTCGCGCCCTGTCGGCTACCCATCCACCAAAGCAAAATGATAATCGGCAAGCCGAACATTATCGCGTAGAACAGCAACTGCAGAAGCACCGCCCAGACGCTCGGCCCTACAGTATTAGCAGTTACTTTAATTCCTTTTTCCAAAGCTTTTGCTTCCAACTTGTTGCGATCAGCAACTTGCGTACTGAAGGGAACACCATCTTTAAATTTACCGCTGACTAATCCTTGGATCGGATCAACGTTTAATTCAGCGACAGTTCCGCCATCCAGAGCGGCATAAAGCTGATCAATGGAAATTTTCTTCTCCGCGGGACCCCGCGAGAAAAATTGACCGAAGAAAGTCATCAGAGCAAAGCCCATCAGACCGAAAACCAACAAACGGAAAAAAATCGGAACGCCCGGCGGCCGTCTCTTGGCCTTATCTTTAGGACCATTCATTTTCAAAGAACTCCAAAAAGCTGTGCTTATTTAAACACTTATACTGGCCGCCTACAAGATGCTCAACGCCTCCCGCGCCGCCTCCGCCTCCGCTTCCTGTTTGGAGTGTCCGCTGCCTTTAGCGATTAATTTTTCACCAAAATAAACACCCACCACAAAAACCTTGTCATGATCCGGGCCGGTTTCGGACATCACCTGATAACCCGGGGTAATTTTCATTTTTTCCTGAGCTTTCTCCTGCAAGGAACTCTTGGGATCTTTATATGACCCGGATTTCAGAACCTCATCCAGATGGCTAATCACAAAATTCACCACAAACTTTTTTGCCGCGTCATAGCCTGAATCCAGATAAACCGCCCCGATCAATGCCTCCATAGCGTTGGCTAAAATAACCTCCCGGGCCTTACCCGCATCTTTGGCTTCCCCCTTGGAAAGCAACACGAATTTATCCAGCCCAATCTCTAAAGCCACTCGCGCCATCATGATGTAATTCACCAGAGCGGCCCGATAACTGGTAAGCGCCCCTTCCTTGCGATCCGGGAAACGCTTAAATAATTCTTCGGTAGTGGCCAATTCCAAAACCGCGTCGCCGAGAAATTCCAGACGCTCATTGTCAGGTAATTTCCAATCGGGGTTTTCGTTCAAATAGGAACGATGAGTCAGGGCTTCTTTTAAAAAGTCTTTCCCGATGAATTTG
>JBBTRE010000014.1:0-9772 GCA_038065375.1 Patescibacteria group bacterium
GGACTGGTCAGGCCCAACGGCAAACTGCTCGCGAAGATCAAGAAAATGATGAGATCGTGGCATGAAGGAAAACCACTGACGAAGCACCTGCTGTTCGCGGAGAAATGTTCCCGGAAGCTGGCTAAGGCCATCATTATGGCCTCCGGCAAATACCAGAACAAACTTCCGCATAAGCAGCTGATGCTGACCCGTTTCTTCAATATCGCCTCGGAAATTTATTGCATGACCGCCGTCTGCGCTTACGTCGCGAAAGTGATGCCGATCCCCTGCCGCGCCGAACTGGCCGACCTTTACTGTCAGATGGCGCGTCGCAGACTGGAGCAGGAATTCGCGGCCCTGTCTGATAATAGCGACTCGCTTGGCCGTAAAGTTGCCGAACACACCATTGATGGTTACTACAATGAATGGCTGACTGAAGGAACGATTTCTATGGTAGAAATGCTCGGACTGAAAGACTCGGTACCGGTCTATTTTTCTCCAATGCCAAAAAAGAAGACCGTCTCCTAACAAAAACCGCCCAGCAATGGGCGGCTTTATTTTTTATCTTCAAACCAAGCCTCCTTGATCTCCATCAATAATTCATCCGATATTGGCAGCCGCTTACCTGGTTTGCTTTGGCCGGGATAACGCCAAGCGGAAATCATCGTCTTCGCCCCTTTACCGAGCGCGTACATCAGCCAGATTTCCTGCTTCCGTTTTGGGGTGTCATTGCGCATCATCACCGCTAAAGTTCCCTCGACGACCCCCTCCTCTTTGCGGGCGGGATTTTTCAAAACTGTCTTCAGTTTCTGCTCAGAAATACCGTAAAAAAGCATCTTACTTTTGATGTGGCTGGTCCAACGAAAACTCTTATCATTTTTCGGAAACTTAAACATCATTATAGAGAAAAGTTTATAATAAAAGTAATGAGCCGTCTATCAGTATTAGCCCGCCTCCTAATCCTATCAGCTATCATCTTTTTGGCCGCGGTGATGATGCTGAAAACGACAAGTAGCGATTCTGCTATTACCGGTGAGGCGGAAACCGTTACCGCCGGCTATTCTCATATCCGCTTCCTGGATTATCGCCTTGATCCGGAACAGCCGCCGTTGGGAAAAATTCTGGCGGCCGCGCCGCTCTTATTAGGAAAGGTAAGTTTTCCAATAAATAGCTTGAATTGGCAGAGAGATATTAACGGAAAAGAGGAGATATCAAATCAATTTTTCTACACGCAAGGCAATGATCCCGATCTGATTCTCCGGTATAGCCGCCTCGCCTCTATAGCCGCGATTTTGCTGTTGGCCATATTACTTTATATTCTGGCTAAGGATTTAATCGGTAAATGGTGGGCGCTCCTCCCCTCTTTTCTGTTCGCCTTCTCACCGCTGGCTCTGGCTTATGGACATTACGCGACAATCAACGCCTGGGTGACAATCACAATCTTTGCCGCGGTGGTTTCGTTTTTAAAATTTCTGGAATCTCCCTCAAGGAAAAAAATGCTTCTCAGCGGACTGCTGTTCGGACTGGCGCAGATCACCGGCTTCTCGGCGCTGATTTTAATCCCTTATTTTGTTCTGATTTTATTTATTTTCTATTTTTGGAGCGTCCACCGGGATTGGCAAACAACCGAATCGGAACAAAGAATAAACCGCTTCGCGAAACGCGCGGCGCGTTACTGCAATGGTCTCCTGGCGATATTTTTTACCGGTCTGCTAATTATCGTCAGCAGTTACGCCCTACTAACGCTCGGCTATCCGATAGAAAAGCAGAAAACTGATACGAAATTTATTACCAACGACTTTCCAATAACCTGGATTAAAGACGGCCTAAATTACCTGTCCGGAGTTCCCGCGCTAAGAGGATTTAGCCAATACGCCCTGGGAGCGGCCGTTCATTATCGGACCGAGGCGCCAATCAACTGGAATCCAAATTTCGCGGTGCTTAAGACTTTCTTTTTGAAAGAGCCGATCGCTTCTCTACTCCTGATAACAATCGCGGCCGGGCTGGCAATCTGGAATATCCTCCGCGCCACCTGGTCTATGCTAAGACGACGCTCTCATAACTTCTTTGATTACTTAAGCACCAGTTTTTTTGAATTTTCCGTGATGATCTTTGTCGGGCTCAGTTGGGCGGCAGCGCTCTCCCTGAACTCATCCGAAGGATATGAGCAAATCCTTCCAACTCTTCCATTTCTATATTTACTTACAGCCGGCGGTGTCAGAAAATGGTTCGGAGAAAAAACGCTGGATCCGGCCAAAAATTTCGTGATTAAAATCTTCCTAGTTTACGAAGAATTTCTACAATTATCCCTCCAAACTACCCTTTTGGGAGCGTTGATAGTTGGCTACGCGGCCACCACCCTGATTGCCTACCCTCACTTCCTGCCTTTCGGAAACCTGTTTGCCGGCGGCACCAAGAATGCCTACGCGCATCTCGATGAATCAGATTACAACCGCGGCCAAGATCTAAAACGGTTAGCGGATTGGGCGCGTCTAAATTTACCCGACCAAGAAAAAATCGCCGTGGATTATTCAGATGAAACGTCTCTTAAACACTACTTGGGCGATGCCGCGCATCCCTGGGCCTCGTCTCTCGGTAGTCCGCTGGAAGAAGGCATTAATTGGCTCGCGATTCCGGTTACAAATAAAAATTATGTCTGGCTCAACGGCATTGAACCCTATGACCGGGTAGGTAAAACAATCACAGTTTATCGCCTGAGTAACTAGAAAAATTACTTAAGATAAATGCGGTTCTCCACGGTGAAATCCAGATATTCAGCGGCTCTTAATTTGCCGGAAACATTCATTTCTTGGATGTAAGAAAATAGTTTTTCTGATGGAGTAAACCGGACGCTAAAAATCAGGCGCTCACCCCGCGCGCCCCCGGCCACCAACTCCTGCAATTTTTGATCGTAAGAATACTCGCGCACACCGACCGAAAGGCGGTCCAACCCGGCCACAATTTTCTCAACATTATCAAAAAAATCTATCGGTATCACCCAAGCGCCGATTCGGCTAACTTTTCCGGCCAGATCAATAATCTTAGGAATCGCGGCTCCTTCGGTGTCCGGCGCTTTCTCCAAAATTTGCCCCGTTCGATTAATCCAATAGCACTGATTGCCGCTCTCTTGTTGATAACACCAGATAGCAAAACGGTCGGCGATTCCCGCGATAATCCGTAAAGTGCCGATCAATAAATCTTTTTCCACGTTAAACCCGGCCACCTTGGAAGGCCAGGCCAGAAAGTTTTGAAATCCCAAAAATCGCGCCAAATTTCCTTTGAGCAGTTCGCCGCGGATTTCTTCAAAATCGGCTGATCCGGAAACTTCAAATTTTTGGATATGCAGAAAAGGGATGTTCAGTAATCCATAAACTAAACCGACTACCGCGGCTATCAGTAATCCGGAAGCAAAATAAAGTTTAATCCGCAATCCACGATAATGACGACGCCGCTGTCCTTTGGAAAGAAAGATTTTCTGCATCCAATTTATTTGACTACCCGTTCTATCAGAGGATTAATGCGGGTTACCAGTTCGTAATAGCTGGCTCCGGCGGCCTTCCTTGCCAATTCATAGGCATCCACCAATTCCTTGCCGTTTTTGCCCAATAATACCGCTACGGCGCCCCTTTTGGCCGGTATTCCGGTAACGTCCACCACGATCATATCCATAGAAACGCGGCCTAAAATCTTAGCTCTTTTCCCGCAAATTAAGACCTCGCCGACGCTGGTGAGTGATCGCGGATAACCGTGCCAATAACCGATCGGCAAAACCGCCATTTTCGTTTTCCGGTTAACCCGCTCCACCAAGTCATATCCCACAAAATCTCCCGGCGCCAGCTCCTTAACTTCGCTAACTAAAGTTTTCCAGGATAAAACCGGCTGCAACTTCAGTTTAGGCAACTGAATGGCCAGCTCTGTTGATGGCCAAAGCCCATAGAGCCCGATGCCGATCCGGACCGCGTCCAGATGATACTTTTGATTGACCAATGTTCCACCGGTAGCCGCCGCGTGACGCAATAAATTCTTCAGACCGGCTTTTTCCAAAATACGGATCGCTTTTTGAAATTCATCAAACTGCTCATCGGTAAAAGTTGGGTAATTGATGTCTTTCGCAGAAGCGAAGTGGGTATAGCAACCAGTTAATAAGTTTGTAAGTTGATAAGTTTTAAGTTTCTGAATGAGAGTCGGCAAATCACTGACGTAGAAACCCTGCCGATGCATGCCGGTATCAATTTTCAAATGAAATTCCGGATGATATTTGGAAGCTTTCAACTCTTTCAACGCCTCCAGACTGGAAACAGTGATGGTGATATCGTTCCGCGCGGCGTCTTTCAGCAGATTTTTAAAGGTCGGACCGAGTACTAAAATAGTTTTCATTATCCCCTCCTCCCGGAGACGAACACCCTCCACGACACTGTCCACGCAAAAACCATCTACCCCCAAACGATCGGCTAATTTGGAAAAGGCCACAAGACCGTGGCCGTAGGCGTTAGATTTTACAACCGCGAAAAGTTTGGTTTTGGGCTTCAAAAGCGACCGGATGACACGGTAATTATGCTGAAGCGCTTTGGCGGAAATTTCTATCCAAACCTTGAAATTACTGGACATAAATAAATATTTATTTTAGAATCTACCCGTAGTTCTTTTAGATTTTAACACGAAATCCCCTTACCGTAAAGGAGCTTCGCCGTGAATCTGTCTATCAGAGATCCGATCAATCGGCTTTGGAAGAGGTGCAAAGAACTCCCGGAATTTGTGAAGGTTGCTATGGTGTCTATTCTCTTCGTCGGGGCTATCTCCTGGCTCGCGCTGATCTTCGGCTGGGTGGATGTGAAATTGATGGATTTTTCCAAGAACCACATGAAAGAACAGACATTCGGATCGGCATTCCGTTTGATGGTGATACAAGGTCCAATTAGAGAGGAATTAGGAACCCGCGGCCCCGCCTTCATACTAATGATGCTCCTGATTTGCGGCGCCAAGCTGATGAAATGGTGGAACGACAAAGAATCTCTGCTGGAATATAAGTTCTTCGGAAAAATTCCGGTAATTGATTGCGCGGTTTGGCCAATGCTGCTTTTATACAACTACCACTGGGCGATGGATCACGCTATACCCGTCTCCGTCTTCGCTTTTGGACTGGTGATCGGCTGGGTGATGCTTAGAACTAAAAGCATTTTCAGTCTAGCGTACTGCATAATCCTCCACGCGGGCATCAATCTACTGGTCATCGCAATCGCCAAACTCGGAATAAGCGCTGTATACAACAACTAAATCCCCACTTCACCGTGGGGATTTTATTTCTTAATTTCTTTTTTACCAACCAGCTTTTGCAGAACCTTCGGAATCATCACCATCCCCTCTTTGGTCTGATAATTTTCTAAAATAGCGATTAGAATTCTGCCAATCGCGAAAGCGGTGGCATCGTTCATGTGAACCAGTTCCGTTTTCCCATCCGCCCGTTTTACTCTTGTTCCCAAGCGGCGGGATTGATAGTCGTTCATCAGATCAGAAGTGTGGGTCTCCCGATATTTGTTTTGCCCCGGCAACCAGGCCTCAATATCAATTTGCCGGTAATCCGGTCCGCCCATATCGCCAGTGCAAACCGAGATCACCTGATACGGGATTTCCAGTTGCTGCATCAGATATTCCTGAATTGCCACGATAAAATCCTGTTCCTTGAGTGAATTTTCCGGAGTGGTGAAAGATTCCATCTCTAATTTATCAAATTGGTGCATCCTCAATATTCCCTTCACATCTTTGCCGTGTGAACCGGCCTCTCGGCGAAAGCTGGTGGAATAGCCGATATAGCGTAGCGGCAACTGATTTTCCGGAATAGATTCACCCATATGCATTGGGCCGAGGGTGTGCTCGGCGCTACCGACTAAATAAAGATCGTCTTTAGCCAAATGATAGCGCTCCTCCTCCTGGCCGGGATCCAACCGCGCCATTTTCTTGAAAACTTCCGGCTTGATCATCATCGGCGGTAAGACCGGAATAAACGGCTTAGCCGAATACCCTTTCTCAATTTTGTCGGCCAGCTTTTTCAAAATCTTTTCGTTCCCCAACGTGTCAAAAACAAATTTAATAATCGCCATCTGCAAAAGGGCCGCGTCTCCCTTCAAATAGGCGAACCGGCTCCCGGAAACTTCGCCGGCAGTTTCGGTATCAATAATTCCCAGCGCTTCACCAAGAGCGACGTGGTCTTTCGGTTCAAAATCAAATTTTGGGATATTCCCCCACTGGCGGATCGGCTTGTTTCCCGATTCATCCGGCCCAACCGGACTTTCATCAGACGGTAAATTAGGCAGTTTAACCCAAGCCAAATTCCTCTTTGTCTCTAATTCCGGAAGTTGCGCCTCTTCGCTTTTTAGCTGTTCTTTTACCTGCTTGGCCTCATCAATCTTTCTCTCCTTACTTAACTGATTCAATTTAGCCCGCAAATCCTCAATCGCTTTCATTTTCGCGCGCCAAGTATTATCCAAAGCCAAAAGATCGTCCACAGCGCTCGCCGGCACCTTCTTTTTGGCAACTCCTTCTTTTACTTTCTCCGGATTTTTACGGATCAGTTCAATATCTAACATACGAATAAGTATAAAGTATTTTGTATAAAGTATTAAGTATAAGTAGCGGGTAATAAAAAGTCCCTCCGAAGAGGGGCTTTCGCTAAGACTTGCGCCTTTCCCAAACAACCGCTTTCCCACACTTTTTGTTGGGACACTTCGTCCGGTATTCAGTCCAAAAAGAATATCCATCCTCACTATTATAGCTCTCCTGATTAGACTTCCTTATTTTATCGCCGACCTGAATAACGAATTGGCAATTACACTTTTCGCACTCCAACTTCCTGCCAATCCACGCGGGCGCCTTTCCCTTACCATATCCGATGATCTTCGGCATGCAACCTCCTCTGAAATGTTCCGAGTGTATTTTACCACAATTATCAAAAAAAGAAAGCCCCGTTTTTGCGGGGCTTCAGGGTTAACAGCTGTATGGCCGGTCAATCAAATGGGGAATCAAATCCCATGAAATATCATTCGCCATCTCAATACTACCCATCTCGGTTTCCACCAAAATAGTCTTCTCGTCGCCATCTTTAACCTTGGCGCTTCTCACGCCGCTTTTCAGCGCTGCCACCATCTGAACAAGACCAAGTTGTGCCATAGAAAATCTGGAGGTAAGATCCCAGGTCAGTTCATTCATCATCTCAATGGTACCCATTTCAGTTTCCACCAAAATAGTCTTTTCGTCACCATCTTTGACTTCGGCGCTCTTCACGCCGCTTTTCAGCGCTGCCACCATCTGAACGAGATTAAGCTTTTCCACGGCTTTCTCCTTAAATTTCAACTGAGGAGTATTTTAGCACATCTACCAATAGAGTCAACCCACGCCCATTTTGTATCAAATCCGACTCGTCATTGCGAGCAAAGCGAAGCAATCTTACAAAAACCACAAAGAAAAAGCCACCTAGAAATAGGTGGCGGGTACTACTTACTCTTGCACAGGGGGCAGATGAGGTCGTGCAGGCTCTTCATCTGTTCGTTAACACACGTGTGCCAGGAGAACAGCCCTGTTTCGCGATCCTTCAAAAGCGCGACGAGTTTTTCGGCTTGAGCCTGAACCTCGTCGTACGAAACACCCGTCTTGGGCTTCTTCGTTTTCTTCTGCGTCTTGCACTTCTCGCACACGCCCTTACGAACCTCCTTGTCCGGCGACGGGCATCGGCACTGGTCGATTACCACCCCACAACCACACACCACCTTGAAGTGTCCTGAGTGCATCTCTTTCTCCTTGATTTGTTTTTGTAAAAGTAACTTTCTGTTTCGCCGTTTTCGGCTCATCAGCTCGGACGCACATCCGAGGACAGAGCCCAGAACCAAAGTTTACTTTCGCAAACTTGGCACTGGGCGAAAATCTCAAACCTTCTTCTGTTTGTTCCATGGGCCATTAAGATCCCGGACGTCGTCAACCAGAGACGACGTACCGTTTTCCTTGGCCCTGGCGATCCGGTTCGAGAACTCCCTTTTGTGAGCTTCCTTGGCCTCCCGGATGGCTTCCTCGCGAGTCCACTGTTCCACCTCAGCTTCGGTCATCGCCTCGGTGAAATATGCATCGACCACCGACGACCAGATCCTGAACCTCATCCCTTGCTTGGTATTTCGAGCATGAATGATCGCAGACATTGCTTTCTCCTTGATTTGAGTTTTTGTTTTTTTCAAAAGAACTTTCTGTTTCGCCATTTCTGGCTCATCAGCCCGGATACACATCCGAGGACAGAGGAGGATTTTTGGGAAATCCTCCGGAAACCTTACTCCTTACTGCGGATAACCTTCTTCTTACCGATCTCCCGGATGCCGAGATCTTCCAGCTTTGCAGGGCGGAATCCCTTCCGCTTCAACTCCCTTATGACCTCCGTTGAGACCATGAGGTGGCCGCCTTTGACAAACATCTCCTCGACAACCACTTTATTCATCTTTTTCACAGTAGCTCTCCTTAAGTTAGAGTTTTTTGGTTTATTTGATTTACTAAATCCTCACTTGAGGACATCGGTATTTTAGCACGAAAGTGCCTATTTTGTCAAGCCCAAAAAAACCTATTTTAAGCCCATTTTTAGGCACATTAAAGTAAGATTGCTTCTCCGCCGGCTGGCGAATCGCAATGACGCCCCCAAGCATTAATAGCTAGCTCCGACGCTACTGGTTGGAGAGCCGACTTCCGACGTCGGCTTCGCTAATCGCTATTCTTTGGCCTGAGAGTGGGAAACAAAATTATCTCCTTTACCGCGTGAGCTTTGGTAGCGATGGCTACTAAGCGATCAATACCAATACCTAAACCGGCGGCCGGGGGCATGCCATATTCCAAGGCCTCCAGGAAATCCTCATCTTTGCGGGAGGATTCGGTGTCCCCTTCCCGGAAGGCCTTCTCTTGGCGCTCCATCTGCTCGCGCTGAAAAACCGGATCGTTCAACTCGGAAAATCCTTTTACAACTTCCGCGCCGTTAACAATCAGCTGGAAACTTTCGGTGAGCGACGGGTCGTCTTGGTGCAACTTGGCAAGCGGCATCACAGACTCCGGGTAATCAGTCACAAAGGTCGGCTCCACGATCTTCGGCCGGACTTCTTTTTTGAATACTTCATCCAGCTGGTCCACGGGAACTGATTTATAGTCTTTCCCGGTGTGCTTTTTAAAAATTTCGGCGAAAAATACCGAAGACCATTTTCCGGGAATCAACTTTTTCAAAAGCTTTTGAGTAAATTTCATCAAGCTCCAATAATCCTGGTAAGCCCAGTAAAGCTCCAACTCGGTAAATTCCGGATTGTGGTCGCGGTCCATCCCTTCGTTACGGAAAACCTTTCCCAATTCAAAAACTTTTTCTAAACCTCCTACCAGTAACCGTTTTAAATAAAGCTCCGGGGAGATGCGTAAATAAAAATCCACATCCAGAGCGTTATGATGGGTTTTGAACGGCCGAGCTTTCGCTCCCCCGGGAATCGCCTGTAAAGTCGGGGTTTCCACTTCCAAAAAGCCCTCGTTAGCCAATGAATGTCGGAGATACTCAACAATCTGCGATCGCTGAACCAACTGCTCTCGGACATCGGCATTCATCAGCAAATCCAAGTACCGCTTTCGGAATCTTTCTTCTACATCCTGTAAACCATGCCAGACCGACGGCAAAGGCCGGATACTCTTCACAATCAAGCGCAAAGTTTTCGCTTCCACGCTTCGCTCTCCCTTTTTAGTTTTGAATAACGGCCCGGATACTTCCACAAAATCGCCGATATCCAGATTATCC
>JBBTRE010000015.1:0-5696 GCA_038065375.1 Patescibacteria group bacterium
CCTGAATTAAAATATGCTCGGAATCAAGCAGTAAAAGGTTGGCCGCGTCCCGGCCGGGTATAGTGGAATAAACTTTTCCGCGGAAACCGTCTTTATATAACTTCGGTAAACGGCCGACGTGATCAATGTGCGGATGAGTAACAAAAACCGCCGAAATTTCCTTAGGATTATATGGAAACGGCTCAAAGTTCTTTTTTTCCACGAAACTCCCGCCCTGGTTCAACCCGCAATCAATCAAAAATTTCTGTCCGTTAGTTTCCAACAAAAAATTTGACCCCGTCACCTGCTTCGCTGCGCCGTAGAATGTCAGCTTCATCCCGTTAGAAGTAAAACGAACTAAGACCTTTTGTTGATGCTAGAATAGACGAGATAAAATTTCTCCGGTGATTAGTCATATTAATGTGAACTTCTAACGGGATTCATGAGCTTAATTATCCTTCTATTTTTTGATTGCGTCAAAAATAGCTACGCTCATGAACGGCCAGTGGTTGCGGTTTTTTAATTCCGGCGATAAGCCGCCCCGTTTTAAGAGATCCACTAATTGATCCGGTTTTCGCTTAAACGCCCGCTCGTCCAGAAAGAAGGCGAGGTGTCCTAAAATCTTTAAATACTCCGGCATTACGATATCCACCAGATAAAAACGCCCGCCAGGCTTCAGCGCTCTTTTAATCTCTTTAGTCGCCTGAATAAATTGATCTTCGGTCAGATGATGGAACATCAGGGTGCTAATCACTAAATCAAAGCTGTTGTCGGGGAAATTTAATTTCGTCGCGTCCATTTCTAAAAAAGTCTTGCCGGGATAACTTTTCCGGCAAAGCTCCAACGCGTCTTTCTCCAAATCTATGCCGATATAATTATCTCCCAGCATTTCCGAGTACCGACCATAACCACAACCAACATCCAGAACTTTTCCGCTTTGGAAGTTAATTGACTGCAAATACTCCGCTAATCGCGGTTTCTGATATTTGAAAAATATGTTTTCTATCCAGCGGGTATTCATCCCGTTAGAAATATTGACCAAACAACGACTTTATTAAAAACATATGTTTCATACTAGCTGATTACCCATCAGTCCTCCTAACTCAGTTGAGTAGAATTTCTAACGGGATTCACTCTCTAAACTTATAACAAACAACGAACGACTTACAACAAGAATAAAAACGCCCCCTTAAAATGGGGGCTCGGAACTAATTCAATCCTCTGTGTTGTTCGTACTTTTCAAAGTTGAGCGGGATAGCGCGAATTGCCTTCATAAAGCGGCTCGGCTCCTTGACCATCGTCTCCAGAACTACGACGGCGTCTTCCAAATCCAACTTCATACGTTTCCCTCTACTTCCAGACATCTTTTTGATTTTAGCTAGGGCCTTCTTGATCCGAGTCAACTGATCAGCGCGCTGATCAGGCAAGCCGCTCTGTTCCTTCTCGCGTTTTGCTACAGGGTCAAAAACCATTCTGTGATTAAAACCCATATCGCAGACCTCCTTATTTAGAGTCAAGGTATATCGTAACAGAAAATCCTGAATTTGCAATCCCTCTGCAACTATTTCCCCAACGCCTAGTTTCTATTGACCAGTTTCCCGTGCCTAATTTCCAGTGACTAGTTTCTAGTGACTGCCCAAAATCTCCTCCACAACTTTCTTCTCATTCCACGGAATCTTTTTGCCTCGCGCGATATGAATCCAATCTTCGCTTCCCTTACCGGTCAGAATCACCGCGTCTCCTTTGCGGGCCATGGAAATCGCTTTCCGGATCGCCTCCCGACGATCGGTGATCTTAATGAATTCTTTTTCCGAATCATAGGCGCCGGAAAATCCGCCGGCCACTTCGTTGATAATCTCATCGGGTGGTTCGTCATAAGGATCTTCGTTAGTCACAATTACCCCATCGCAGTAATCCGCCGCTATCTTCCCCATCGCCGGCCTTTTCCATTTATCACGTCCACCGCCGGCCGCTCCTAATACACAGAACATTTTATTTCGGCCGGAAAGATTCTGCTTAATCCTCTGATAAACTTTTTCCAAGCTATCCGGAGTGTGCGCGTAATCAACGATGATCGCGAAAGGATCACGCCGGACGTACTCCAACCGGCCGGGCACTCCCCGAAACTCCTGGAAGGTCTGCTGAATTTTCTCCCACGAAATTCCTTGACTCTCGGCAAAAGCGGAAGCGGCCGCGGCATTTTCCAGATTAAAATCGCTGGCGATCCAGTCACCCATCACCTCCGCTCCGCCCGCCAATTCTTTACGGATAAAACTTTCCCGGCTGAAATAAATCACCTTCGCTTCGTCGGCAACCGCGGAAAAATATTGCGCGGATTTATCGGCCTCGTTAATGAAAAAACGCTTTGGGGACTTCCCGGAGCGCTCGGCCACATCTTCAAAGAAAGAAACCTTGGCGGCGCGGTAATTCTCAAAAGAACCGTGCGCCTCAATATGCTCCGGGTGCAAATTAGTGAAAAGGGCGGCATCAAAATCAATAAAACGATGGCGATGCTGCAAAATTCCCTGGGAGGTTACTTCCACTAAAGCGTACTGACAACCGGCGCGCACCGCTTTTCGCAAAAACCTCTGCAGAGCGAACCGTCCCGGCATAGACATGCCGCTGGTATTTTTAGTGGTGTCATCGGCAATTTTGAATCGTATAGAAGAGATTAATGCCGTTTTTTTACCGGAAGACTGTAGGATGGCGTTAATTAATTCAAGGGTGGTGGATTTGCCTTTGGTACCGGTTACCCCCAATACAAAAATCTTCCTGGATGGAAAGCCGTAAAGCAGGGCGCCGACCCAAGCCAGAAAGAAATGATAAATACTTTTCAGAAATCTCATTGTTTCGCTTTTTTCAGAGTCTCTTTGAGTCGCTCCTTGAAACCCTTGATCTGCGGATCGATCTTGCCGATCGCCGTCTTGGCCTGCTGGCGGGTGTAGCCCAAGCTGACCAGCGTCTCCTCAAGTTCCACATCGGACTCCATTAAACTCAAGTTCTGCGCGGAGGCCTCTTTACTGCCGCCGTCCAGTTTCCCCTTCAGATCCAACACTACCCGCTCGGCGGTCTTTTTCCCGATCCCGGAAGCTTTGGTTAAAAGCTCTATTTTCCCGGAATTGATGGCGGCGATCAACTGATCGGTTGGCGCGATTCCCATCACCGACAGAGCCGTCTTAGGACCGATCCCGCTCACAGTGTTTAATTTCTCAAAAAGATAAAGTTCCTGCTCGTTAAGGAAACCGAAAAGCTCAAACGGGGCGTTCTCCCGACTGTAAAGCGAGCAAAAAATCTTGATGTCGGAGCCGTTTTGTGGCAAACTTTGCGCGGCCCGTTGGGATAGTAGAACCTTAAAGCCGATACCGCCAGCCTCAATAATCGCGCAGTTTTCCCTCCTCCCGACCACCTTCCCGGTTAAGCTGTAGAACATACTTTTATTATACTTCTAAACCAAACTTTATAAACTTCATGACTTTATGAACTTTCAACTCATCTCCAGCTTCTCCCCCAAGGGAGACCAAATGCAAGCCATTGAAAAACTGGTGCGTGGTCTTGAAGTTGGCCATCAGCGCCAGACCCTGATGGGCGTAACCGGCTCCGGAAAAACTTTTACGATGGCCTCGGTAATTGAGAAAGTCGGCCTGCCCACTTTAATTATTTCTCCGAACAAAATCTTAGCCGCTCAACTCTATCAAGAATTCACGCAGTTTTTTCCAAATAGCGCGGTTCACTATTTCGTCTCCTACTACGATTATTATCAACCGGAGGCGTACATGCCGCAAACCAAAACCTATATCCAAAAAGATTCGCGCATTAACGCGGAGATAGATAAACTACGCCACTCCGCCATTCAGGCGGTGCTCGGCCGCAAAGATGCAATCGTCATTGCTTCGGTCTCCTGCATCTATGGAGTCGGCGATCCGAACGAATATCAAAACGCCCGCCTGGGGTTAAAAGTTGGACAAGTTATAGACCACAAAGATCTGACTCGTCATCTGAACCTCCTGCAATATGAAAAGAATAATGAACTGCCGTTACTCGGCCAATTTTCCATTGACCAGCAGAAAGCCAAAATTAACCTGGTAACCGGTGAGATTTATGAAATAATTTTTGAAAAAAGAAAAATTTCTGCTATCAGAAAGATTGCGAAAGATCGGGCGCCGGGAAAGATGGACTCCGTGGAAATTTATCCGGCAAAATTTTGGGTGACCCCCCAACACAAACTGAATCTGGCGATGCAAAACATCCGAGCCGAGCTGGATGACCGAGTGGAGCAACTGCAATCGGCCAACAAATTTGAGGAGGCGAACCGCCTGGAAAAGAAAACTAATTTTGATCTGGAAATGCTGAAGAAAAAAGGATATGTAAACGGCGTAGAGAATTATTCCCGTCACCTGAGCTTCCGGGAGCCGGGAGAACCGCCGACTACACTCTTGGACTACTTCCCGAAGCCTTTTCTGGTTTTTGTTGATGAATCGCATATTGCCGTTCCGCAATTGAACGCCATGCAGGAGAGCGACCGTCGCCGCAAAAATAATCTTATTGAATATGGCTTCCGGCTACCGTCCGCTTTAGATAACCGGCCTTTAAGTTTCGCGGAATTTAATTCCAAAATCGGACAAACCGTATTCGTGTCCGCGACACCCGGTCCTTATGAATTGGAATATGGAAATGTGGCGGAGCAAATGGTGCGGCCGACCGGCATTCTGGATCCGGAAATTCAAATTCGGCCGGCGAAAAAACAGGTGCAACATCTGCTTAATGAAATTCACAAACGGATCGCGAAAAATGAACGCGTACTGGCTTTGACGCTCACTAAGAGATCAGCGGAAGACCTGACCGAGTATTTACTTCAGCAAGGAATCAAAGCCAAGTACTTACACTCGGAAATCAAAACTTTGGATCGCCCGAAAATTTTGAAAGCGTTACGCACCGGAGAAATTGATGTCGTTGTAGGGATTAACTTACTGCGTGAGGGTTTGGATTTACCGGAAGTCAGTCTAGTGGCAATCCTGGATGCTGATCGCGAAGGATTCCTGCGTAACTACCGGGGCCTCATTCAAATGGCCGGCCGAGCCGCTCGCTCCATTAACGGCAAGGTAATCTTGTACGCCGATTTTCTGACCGACTCTATTAAAAAGACCTTGTCGGAAACTTTGCGTCGCCGAAAAATTCAGGAAAAATTTAATAAAAAGATGGGTATGCGCCCAACGGCGCATAACAAACCGATTGGGGAAGATATGATCAGGCAAGCCAGCGAGGTATAAGCGATGGTATAAAAAAGTCCCGGGTTTATCCGGGACTTGTGTTCTAAAGAAGCTTCAACGCTTCCATCGCCTTGGCCGAAAGAGAATTTTCGCTCGCCGCGATCATTTCCAGGTCGCCCTTCTGAGCATGGCCCTTCTTTACCCGGTCCGCCGCGGCCGTCGCGCCACAGGACCGCAACACCCGAGCCAACTTCTGCTGTCGCACCTTCTCCTTGTAGGACTCGGCCTGCGTCCACTTGTTCTTGCCGGTCGCCGCCCGCTTGGGGAGGCCCTTCCGCGATCTGTCGGCCATATCTGCTCCCTTTTCTAAGAGCCAAAGAAAAATCTGACTAGAGAACTGATGTATATTATACGAACCCTCTTTCCGGGTCAAGGGCTCGGTCGCATTGTTTTGAGGAAACAGAATAACTTTTCTCCTGCGGAAAAGTTTTCTTCGCTCTCGGCGGTTGT
>JBBTRE010000016.1:0-14175 GCA_038065375.1 Patescibacteria group bacterium
CACGGCTGAAACCGGGTTTCCCACTAGTCGGACGCGCTCCACCAAAGCTGGGGCGAGATCCTCCAAAACTAGGACGTTTTCCGCCAAAACCACCGCGTCCATGTGAGGAAAATCGTTCTTCATCTCTTGGAATAAATTTGGAAGCTCGGGCAGGAGGAAGCTCTGGCAAAGGAGAAATTGGAAGCTGTTTCTTGATTAAGTACTCAATAGAACGTAATTCCCCTCTCTGATCGGGCGTCGCCATGGAAATAGCGTGACCGGTCGCTCCGGCGCGGGCGGTGCGGCCGATGCGATGCACATAGTCGTCGGTATCGGTTGGCAAATCAAAGTTGATGACCAATTCAATACCAACTACATCAATGCCCCGGGCGGCGATGTTGGTGGCCACCAGAACCCGATATTGCCCCTTTTTGAATCCATCCAGCGCGGCTTTACGCTGGCCAACCGATCGGTTGGAATGCAATTCAGCGGCCGCGTGGCCCATATCAATAATATTTTGAGTTAATCGCTTCGCGCCATATTTCGTGCGGGTAAAAATCAAAGTTGAACCGGGATATTGCTGGAGCAGTTTTTCCACTAATTGGACTTTCTTTTCTTTCGGGACGATAAAGATTTCTTGCGTAACTTTATCGGCGGTGCTTCCGGCGCGCGCTACCTCAATGCGAATCGGTAATTTCATGTGAGTGGTCGCCATTTTCATAATTTCCGGAGGCATCGTGGCGGAGAAAAGCATTGTTTGCCGTTCAGCCGGCAGGGCGGCAAAAATTTTTTGAATTTGCGGCGCGAATCCCATATCCAACATCCGGTCGGCTTCGTCCAGCACCACAATCTTCACGTCTTTTAAGTTAACGGTTTTTTGGGCGAGATGGTCGTTCAGCCGTCCCGGGGTGGCGACAATAATCTGCGGGTTGCGGGCCAACATCTTCAACTGCGGATACATTGATACTCCGCCAATCAATACCACCGTTCGCAATCCCATACCTTCGGCGGCTTGGCGGATCGCTTCGTCCACCTGGGTGGCTAGTTCCCGGGTTGGGAGCACCACTAATCCCCTGCCCTTAATTTGCTGAAGACGTTGGATCATTGGAATTCCGAAGGCCAAAGTCTTGCCGGTGCCGGTTTGGGCGATGCCAACCAAATCTTTCCCCTGGATGGCGGCCGGAATTGCTTGCTGTTGAATTGGAGTAGGATTTTCATACTTCAATTTAGCCAGTGTGTTCAAAAGGTTTGGCGCGATCCCTAGTCCCGAAAATCCCTGCTCGTTATTCATTAGGTAAATAGAGTATCATATTTGCTTAAAAATTGCAACAAAAAAGACCGCGGTGATCGCGGCCTATGTAAGATTCTCACCCTTTAAGATTGTTTTGGTTTCTTCCACTTCTACCAACTTTTTTGTCTGTTCGCTTCCCGTCTCCGTTTTCCAAATTGGCTTAATCTCGCGAAGCGTTATCTGGCAGGATTGAAAGCTAATCTCGCCATACGATCCCTGCTTCGGATATTCCTTGACTCGGTTCTCCACAAACGCCGCGGATTCCTCAATCGCCAGCGTGTAAGATTCTGATTCAAATTCATAATCAATCCTTCGCTCTTTCGGTCCGCTATCGTTGTGTACCTCTTCCCACAGCTTCATCACGCCAACTAATTGGAATTTCATCCCCTCCTCTTTTCTTGAATGAAACTAGAGCTATTCTAACACTCCTTACTTACTTTTCAACTGCTTTGAACTTTCTTAGGTCTCTCAAAACTTCTTCAGCGTGTACCTCCGGTCTGACTCGTTCATATTTTTTGGCCACTTTTCCGGTCGGATCAATCAAAAATGACGTCCGCAGGGTTCCCATAAATATCTGCCCCACACCTGCCCGCCGAGATTGGAATCTTTTTTCCGCCCAAACTCCCCATTTTTTGATGGTGTTTCTCTTTTCATCGGAAAGCAGAATAAATGGAAGCTCATATTTTTCAGCGAATTTAGCGTGGCTTTTTACCGAATCACTGCTGATTCCGAAAACTTGAATGCCCAGTTTCTGGAACTCCGGAAAATTATCGCGAATCATGCAAGCTTCCTTAGTGCATCCGGGTGTATCATCTTTCGGATAAAAATAGACCAGCACCCATTGGCCTCGGTAATCAAGCAAGTTATGGATTTTTCCGTTTTGATCCGGCAGTTCAAAATTCATTTTTTTTAGCTTAGCACTAATCCAAACAATCTCCTTATTCCACTATTCGCGCGAATAAGGTCATAAGGAATTCTATTTATCGCTGTAGGTTGAATAATCCAGGGTCAGCTCCTCCCCTTGCCTAATTTCCCGCAAGCTGTGGAAGACCAGATTTTTGTCGCAGACGACATTCGGATTTTCTCCGGAGTGATTGATGAACCAGCCGATTGTAATGTCGTTGAAATCCTGCGGGCAGATATATTTATCGCCGCGAATCACGCAAAAGTCGTCGTAAAGTTTTTTAGTTTCCACATCCATTCCTACGAGTTCCGATTCTTTCAGCTTGATCATTTTCACGTCGTCATCGCCGAAAAGATTGGTGTTAGCCGGAATATCTTTTATCGCAAAAACCCCAACGCCGCTGATCTTGGAGGGCATCAGCCGAGTCCAAACGTTTTCGTGCGGCCATTGTTCCATTTTCTGATTTTACCATTGAAAAAGCCCCTCAACAATGAAGGGCTTTTAAATTTCGTTGGGGCACTTTGTGAATTCGCACTTCGGGCCAGTACGGCCGACATACGAACCATCGGGGCACATCTTCGCTTCCATTGTGCAGGCTATCCCGTCAGGAATTCCGGGCTTATAACTCTCGGCAAGCTTCGGGGCGATGAATCCTTGATACATCAGGAACAGGCCAACTAGAAAGACGACGATCTCTCCCACGATGAACCATCTCACGGTTCGTTTCTTTTCAATCATATATTTCACCGCCTCGGGGAAGAACATTCGCGCGGTCCCCTTCAATAGCATGGACCAGCTAAGAATCGTGATTGCGATCCGCCAGTCGGCTACCCAAATGTTGTGGCTGACTACCATCAGCGCGCCGAGAATCACGAGCATGAATCCGGCAAAGAACATCAGCCCCGGAATTTTTGTGACTTCTATCTCCATCTCTATCATTTTCCGGTAGCGTAGCAACATAGCCAACGAAGCGATTACCGCCACTAAACCTATTACCTTTGCGAGAAAGATTGATGTTTCCATTTTGTTTAAGCTCCTTGGAACTAATTATAGCTTAACCCACTAGAGATTAAGAATGCGAACCGGGGCGCAAGCGGCGCCGAATGAGTTCGGGAGCGGTCATTAATTGGCCAACTCTTTGCCTGCCAGTATCAACTTCTTCAATCTCTCATCCATATCCTCTGTGATTGTCAGGTGTCGAGGAAATAGATTGTCCATTGCTACATCTTCGCTATCCGCCGGTAGGATAAACACATTTCCGCTTTCCGGATGATTTCCAAAAACAACCTTAATTCCTTGGGATCGGAACTTTTCCAGCAACTCATCGATGGGAGTGGTGTATTCTGGGTATTCTTCCGCCGCCGCTTTTAGCTTGGAATAGGATTCCGGATTAACTCCCGGAAAGGGCAGGCTTTCGTGGGACTCGCTTAATTCTTGAGCTAGAGCAATATATTCTTGCTTTTTCTTTTCTTTTATTTCCTGTTCCTTATTTTTAATAAGCTCAGCAATACGGTCTCCAGAAGAACTTTTTTCTTCCGGTGTCATCATCTCCTCAGCCCTTTGCTCTTCTTCCGGCGATGATTGCGTCGGTTGTTCAGAGTTGTTCATAAAATTACTTTATCACAGAATCGAACACTGCAATTAAAGCCCTAAAATAAAAACGATGGCGCAGGTGGCTAACACGGCCGCAGACATCACTATCGGTAGCCACGCGCTAGGTTTTTTTATCACCGAGTTCATATTTATCCTTTATTTTTATTATCAGCTTCCGGCCGTTGTAATATCTTGTTATATAAAGTAAGCATTTTATCTATCATCACGTCGGACTTAAATTGTTTCGCGGTTTCTCGCGCGTTTTCCGCCATCCGGAGCCGCAATTCGGAATCCTTTAGCAAGAGTTCAATTTTTTCTCTGGCCTCCTCAATAGTTTTTACAAGAAATCCGTTCTCCATGTCGCGGATAATTTCGGGCGCGACGCCGACCGGAAAACTGATCGGTACTAATCCTTGCGACATCATTTCTATTAAGCTCAACGAAAATCCTTCATAACGCGAAGTCAGTAGAGCGATGCCGCCGGCATAGTTTTTCAACAAGGACGGAATAGTATCTTTGATTGCGTTGGCGGCTACCGTATGGTTCGGAATGCCGGTCCGCATCCACTGCAGAAGTTTTTGTCCCTGGGAAATTACCACTGAAAGCTTCGGAACTTCCGGAAATTGATTATATAACCAGATTAGCCGGCCGATACCTTTAAGTTTTAAAGTGAACGGGTCTTCTCCCATTCTGCCAAGAAAAACCAGCGCGGGGTCTTTCGCGGGAATAAATTGCTTATCATCAAACCAATAATCTTCTATGGCGTTATGGATCACTTCTATCTTCTCGGCCGGGATACCGATACCAACCAAGTCGTTTTTTACAATCTCGGAAGTGGCGATGATGAAATCGGCGTGCTCCGCCGCGTATTGTTCAATAGAGGCAATATCATGAAGCGGACGGAGGGTTTTTAATTCAACCTCCTCAATCACTCCATCATTTTTCAAACTTCGGAAAATATCTCCGCACTCATCTTCTATTAAGTTCGTTTTCGGCACGGCCCGCAAGAATCCAATAGTTGTAGATCCAAAATGAGAAATGACCGGCTTTGAGAACCGGAGAAAAGCCAAGGGCGTGTAGGTGGTGCCTTGGATTATGTCGTGACGCAATATCTCGTCACGCTTTTCCATCAGCGAATAAAAAAAGAGGATGTTGTTGATACCCTTAAAATGCACCGGCGCGTTGGTGAGTTGGAACTTCGGATAAAAATCATTCACCTCCACCCCTTTCTCGCGCAACTTCGCGGCAATCAGATCATTGATAAAATTCGCGCCCGTTCCGATTTTTTCAGTGCTGTGAATGTAAGCGATTTTCATTTTTAAAATTATAACTTGGCGAAAGCGCTAATAGCTACCTCCGAGCGTCATCTCTTGCTGTAATTTGAATGGTCCGACAGCAAACCCGCAACTTTTATTTGATGATTTCACAAAAAGTGAAAATTTGCGGACGGGGAGGGATTCGAACCCTCGGTACCTTGCGGTACATACGCTTTCCAAGCGTACGCACTAGACCACTATGCGACCCGTCCGTATTAACTTTTTAACACTAAACGCTTTTCCAAACACTCTCAATGATTGATTGAAGCTTCAAGAATTTATCTTTACTACTGATCCTGACTTTAAAGGTTCCCAGCGGGCTATGCCTGAAAACTAAACTTCTCGGCTTAAGCATTATAACTTTCTGGAATTGCGCAATCGGAATGCCCGTTTTGCGGCTCCACACCCGCATAACCTTTTCCTTATCCAAATCGGGATAAATAAAGAGCTGACCTCTGACCTTACTGAAATCAACTTCAAGTTCTTCTTTCAAGAACTTGATAAACAAGGCAACGATCTGCGGATCAGAGTTAGTAAGCTCAATCGCGTAGATAAATGTGTTTTTGTAGCGGGGATCTTTTCGTAGTTTCGTCCCCTCACCTACATACAACATCGCTCCGGCTATTCGCAATTCTTTTGAGGTCATCACCTGCTATTATAGCACGTGCGACCAACTTAATGAACAACTTCCCTGGACTTGCCCAGGGCTTGGTTTTTCAACGAAGCCGTGGAGCAAAGTCTTTTCATAGAATAAATAAAAATCCCGCTTTATTCAAGCCGCGCCCCCTCACCATTTATTACGGCCTTATTCGCCCGAATAGTGTAATAAGAAAATTTCTGATATACTTTCGACTATAAAAAATAATATGAAACAAACAGAAAAGATTTTGAAGGCTTTGGCTAATCAGCGTCGTTTGGAGATCGTGCGCCTTTTGAAAAAACGCAGACAGGCTACCGTCGGAGAGATCGCCGAGGCGATAGACCTTTCCTTCCGGGCCACTTCTCGGCATCTGGGCGTTTTACGCTCGGCGGAAATTTTGGACAAGAAACAGCAAAGCTTACAGGTTTGGTATTTTATATCGGACCAGTCCAGTTCCATCGCTAAAGCAGTCATCCATTTGATTTAGTTACGGCCTTATTCGCCCGAATAGTGTAATAACAAGAAGTGGTAGTAAAATCCCCGCTTTTGTGAAGTCTGATATAATTTAAATTATGAAAAAGAAAATAATAATTATTGCGGCGGTTTTGATGGCCATCGGCGTAGCGGTGTTCGGATATTGGACAATCGCGCCAATATTCATAAATAAAGAAGTAAGTGAGTCGGAGCCGATAGCGGAGCAAGCCACTAAGCCGATGATCGCCACGGCAACGGGGAAATTCACCGGCATTACCTATCATGAAGCCGAGGGCACGGCGAAGGTCCTGGAAAGCGGCGGGAAAAAGTTTATTAGATTTGAGGATGATTTTAAAGTGACCAACGGCCCGGATCTTTTTGTTTACCTTGGAAAAAATGGAAAATACGACCCCGCGGCTAATCTAGGCGCTTTGAAAGGAAATATCGGTTCGCAAAATTATGAAATTCCGGAGAGTATTGACTCCGACGAATATGACTCGGTGTGGGTTTGGTGCCGAGCTTTCAGCGTCGGCTTCGGGGTGGCGGAATTGAAATAGGATGAATCTCGGCAAACTTTTTTACGCGCCCGACCGGAAAACCTGGCGGAAGTGGCTGGAAAAGAATCACGCCAAGGTCAAAGAGATTTGGCTGGTTTATTACAAAAAAAGTTCCGGTAAGCCGAGGGTGGAATATGGCGACGCGGTAGATGAAGCGCTCTGCTTCGGCTGGATAGACAGCACAGTGAAAACGATAGATAAAGATCGTTTCGCCCAGAGGTTCAGCCCACGCAATCCGAAAAGCGACTGGTCGGAGTTGAATAAAGAAAAGGCCCGCCGACTATTCAAGGCCGGGTTGATGCATCCTGCCGGGATTGCCGTCACTAAAGGCCATCATAAAGCCGAAAACGCCGGGAAGATAATAATTCCCAAATGGCTGGAAAAGATTATGAAGAAAGATATGCGGGTTTGGAATAATTTTAAAAAATTCCCTGAGCACTACCGCCGCATCCGTATCGCCTGGATTACCGCTTCCGCCTGGAACGCCGGCCGCAAAACCCGCCTAGCCTATTTCCTAAAAATGACGGCGAAGAATAAGAAGTATGGAATGTTGCAGTAGTTAATTCGGGAAGAACTTCAGCAGTTCCCTACCAAGTTTTGGTTCGCCACGCTCAGGGCTGGGGTGGCAGCCATCGGAAATCGTCTCCGTATTTTGCGGCGTCGCGCCGTCGGAAGGAATTTGGTCGTCGGAAATTAAATCACCCACATCCGGACCCGTTTTCGCTCGACCCTCACCAACTAAACGATCGGCCAGCATCTGTGCTCTTAATGGGCCGTTTTTGCCGGTAATTCCGCAAACATGTGGCTCTACAAAACCATTCAAGCCGGAAACATAAATAGTTATGCCGGGAATCCTTCGTTTGACTTCATCAATCACCGAGATTGAAGCGGCATAACTGGCCGCGTCCGACTCAGTGGCCCGCAAGCAGAGAGAAAGCCATAGATTTTTTGCTCCCGGATTGGCGGCATTCATTGCATCAAATTCTTTCCAGTATTTTGAATTAGAATCTTTCAATCCGTTAAACCAAGATACCGGGGTGCCGCCGCCATAGGTTGTGTTTTGTAGAGGACGCCAGATGCGCTTCCCGCCAATCGAATAATATCCCTGCACGGTGTCGCGGCTGTTTGAACAACCGACAAAACCAATGGGACCGGTGAGAACTCCGCTGGATGGAGGTGGAGTGGTAGGAGGAATGGTTGCCGGAGGAGTGGCGGTAGGCGGAGTTGCCGGCGGCGTGGTTGTTACCGGAGGATTTGGTGAAGGGATAGGAGCGGGTTTGCTATATTCCTTACCGACGAAAAACACGCCACCTATCAGGAGAGCAATAAAAGTTACTAAAGCCAGAAGACGAACTTTAAGCATTGTAAAAATATTTTACCATATTGATTTACGTGAGGCGTTGATAAAAAAATCCCCCGCCACAACTTCGCAGATGTTGGCGGGGGACTGGGAAAAATTTGTTAACTTCCGGAAGCGCCGGGCTCTTTCTTTTTGCCGGGCATTGCCGTGGCGGCTTCGGCTCTCAGCTTCTTTTCCATCTCTACCATCTGGACATTCAGGTTTCCCTGAGCTTTGATGACTGCCTTACTGCCGTCGATACCGGCCTGCTTGAGAGCAGAGATGTATTTCTTGTAGGCAGGAGATTCATAGTAGTCGACGATCGTCTTTAGATCATCAGAAGTCATATGCTCGGCGACTGCTTCGTCTTCTACCTTCTCTATCTCATCCTGAAGTTTTACATCAAACTTGAACATCAGAAGTTCTCTTTCCGCCTCAAGCTTGTGATCAAGACAACATCTACCTGCCACCGGAGCCAACAGCTCACAATCAGTAACAGCAGCCTCTTTGCTAGCGCGCGCCTGAGCGCGTCCGGCTGTTACACCCGAAGCCACCAACAACCTCGCCATCAGCACCCGCTTGTTAGAGTCCACAGCTTCTCCTTTGTAAAACGAGTTGTGAAACGTCCGGCTGGGATTATAGCAAAGCGCGATAAAAATGTCAAATGTAACAAAAATAACGAAATCTGGTAGAATATTAATAGTTTTTTAAGAGAGAAATCGATGGAGAAGCCAACACGAATGGAAGTTTTGAAAAGCGCCGAAGATGAATCGGTGAATTTTGTCTTCAGTGGTGAATTTCCGGGATTTGTGGAAGCCCGTTATGTGCGCCGGTCACCGAAATATTTTGCCATTTACCTTTCTTCGCAGACCGGTTGCAAGCAGGGCTGCCGGATGTGCCATCTGACCAATACTAAGCAGACTGAAGCGATGAACGTGGATTCCGGAATGTATATGCAGCAGATCCGCACGGTCTTTAAGCACTATGACGAGCTTTGCGCCGCTGATCCGTCCAAGAAAGCCGAGATCGTGCATTTCAATTTTATGGCCAGAGGTGAAGCATTTGATAATTCCAGCTTTCTGGAAAACGCGAAGCCCCTGTTTGATTTTATGGGAGAGGAATCGGCTAATCGCAATCTTTTCCCGCGATTCCTAATCTCCACGATTATGCCCAAGAGTTTGATTGGTAAATCGCTTTCCAAGATTTTTCCGATTATCCATCCGGAAATTTATTATTCCATCTACAGCGTCCGCGAGGAATTCCGGAGGAAGTGGTTGCCGAAAGCGATGCCGGTGGACGAAGCGCTGAAAATGCTCAAGGAGTATCAGGAAAATACGAAAAAAATCATCAAGTTGCACTGGGCTTTTATTGAAGGAGAAAATGACAGCGAAGAAGATATCGCTTTGCTTTGCCACAAAGTGCGCGCCTCCGGTGTGCGGGTGGATATCGCCATCGTCCGCTACAATCCTTACGACAGTAGCTACGGCGAGGAATCCGGCGAAGCGGTGATTGAGCGGAATAAGGAAATCTTGAAGTCGCTCCTCCCCTTTTCCAAGATCAAAGTGATTACTCGCGTCGGCCGCGACGTGAAGGCCTCCTGCGGTATGTTTGTTGAGCCGAATTCTTAATAAAAATAAAACCCTTCTTAATTAGAAGGGTTCTTTTTTTCTCTTTCAATCCGGGCGGCTTCGCAAGCCGGACAGGTGTCGTCCACGTTATAACCGAAGTCTACCGCTCCGCAAACATGTTCCACAGGTCTATCAAAAGGGTTGTCTTTTCTTGCTTGCAGATAGCGGTTGGACTGGTAGAAGTCTTCCACGCTCATCGTTTCCGCCCACTTCGGACACATGGATGGAGCAACAATCATTCCGGGAATGTGGAAAGGAACTTTACCGGGAGAAAGCGTCATGCTCAAAGGATGATTCCCCTTTTCCTGGCGGATCCGAATTAATTCTTTTCCTTGGAACCAGCGGCCCATACGGACCAGACAGCTACGGATAGAAATGTCTTGAACATGAGTGCGACCGGTTTCCTGTTTGGTGTAATCCAGGCCGCAACCAACATTGGAAGGTTCATCATCGTAAACATTGGATGCCTCGGCCACCAGCTGGTCAACAATCTGCGGATTCTCACGCAGATACTTGAAATAAGCATCCTCGTAAACCCGGCAGGCGCCGAGAAAATCCAGAGTGGCATCTCCAAACCTCCAGACTAAGCGCCAATTCTTTTCGCCGTAACCATCTCTGCTATATTGTTCATCCCATTCTTTGAATTTCTTTTCCCGATGTTTGCCGAGATAACCGGGCCGTTCAATATCCTGCCAAACTCCCCACATCTGGAATCCGGTATCCATTACCGTTCCTTTCTTCAAAGAGCAGAGCTATATTTTTACAAAAAAATCCCGCTTACGCAAGCGGGATTTAATTTTATCTCTTCGTTCCTTCACGCAATCCGGCCGAGGTTTGGATTTTGCCGGGAAATTTGGATTTCTCCCGCAATTCTTTAACACTCCAAACTCCCAAGTAGCTCATCGCTGAACTCATACCGTCAATTAGGTCTTCAACGATTTCTTCCACTGTCCCAACTACCTTCACCGGCTTTGCTACTCCTTCCGGGCGTCGTTTTCTGTCCAGAGTTTTGTTTTGCATCCGGGCTTTCTGGGCGGCGAATGAAGCTGAGCCCTGGTAAACTTTGATTTTTGATCCATCTTCATCAGAACGATCAGTATCCGCCTCGGATTCCTCGGCTTGGATAAACATACTGCCGGACATAATCGCCGACGCTCCGGCAATCACGGCTTTCGTGACATCGTCTGGGCCTTCCATGCCGCCGTCGCCCACCACGGTTTTGCCGTAGAGATTAGCGATAGCGGCTGATTCAGCGATCGCCGTAACTTGTGGAGTGCCGATGCCAACTCGTCTGGTCCGGCAGACTTTTCCGGGACCAATGCCGATTTTCACGATATCCGCGCCCGCTTCAATCAGAAATTTCGTGCCTTCAGCGCTGGAAGTGTTGCCAACCATCAGCGGCAGATCCGGAAAACGCTTTTTCACGGCCACCACCATATCGCGGGCGTTATCCGAAAAAGCGCGGGCGGTATCAATCAACAACATACAAATCCCCTTTTCAACCTGCTTCTCTACTTCCAGCAACCTGGATTTTGTGACTTGTTCACCGACGCCAACGCTACCCACCAGCAAGAACCTTCCAAACTGATTGTCGCGAGTGGCGCGCGGATAGAGGCGTTCATAAAAAAGTCCGTGAGTGGTCAGTAGGCCGACCAGTTTTCCGTTTTTATTTACTAACGGCAATTTCTCAATTTTGCATTCACGGAGAATTCTCGCCGCATCGGCGAATGGAGTTCCCGCCGGCGCGGTGTACAATTTCCGCTTACCGCCCATCAACTGTGAGACTTTCTTGGTGTCATCGTTTTCATAGAACCAATCCCGGTTGCTCAACATACCAATCGGGTGATTCTTTTCGTCCACCACCACTAAGCTGTTGATGCCGAAACGTTCCATAATCACCCGCGCTTCTTTCAAAGTCTTGTGCGGAGCGATCGTCAGCGGGTCGTCAATTAAAGCGCAATCTGCCCGGCGGATCGCGTCCAACTGTCCCAACCGTTCCTCAATCGCGTCCATTTGCGGGATGATGGACAAGCCGCCGAGACTCATCAATTCCTTAGCAAGCCGAGGTCCGGTGACACCCTTCATATTCGCGCTGATAAACGGAAGATTGATCCCGATTTTTGGAGTCAATTGAGTGCGAAAATCCTGTATCGTTGAACGGGAACGAATTTTTGAATACCGATCGGGCAAATACATATCCGCAAAAGTGACGGCGCGATCAGTCGGAATACCTTTTTTCAAACAATGCTTCAGAATTGCTTCCTGCTCTCGGACAGTCAGACCACCATAGTCCGCGTTTTCTGTCATCAGTTTTATTCTCAAGTAACCTGAATCAGAGTAATACAGAGAGCAGTCCGTAGTCCATAGTTCGTAAGGTTATAAAGTTCTTAAAGTAAATTTATGAGTGAAATAAAAACCGCCTTTTGGTGGAGGCGGTGCTGTTATCGGGTGCGCTTTTTTTTATTTTTTTTGGCTCTTTTTTGTCGCGCCAGGTCGCAAGCTTTATGAATTGCCGTTTCCTCGGCATCCACGCCACAATTGCCCCTAGAGGCGCTTATTAGAAGAAGGATGGCCATTACTGCGATTGCAAAAATCCCAAGTATGCTCATCCACTGCTCCTTTCGCTGCGCTTCTCCATTTCCTTTTTGAGCTCCGCGATGTCTCTTTGAACCGCCAGCGATGAGCATCGGATGGCGGCGACGATTCCCAAGAATATGCCACCTACTATGGCCATCCCGAAAAGGCCGATCACAAAATCTTCCGTTAACGAGCTAATAAAGATGAACGAGAAAACCGTATAAAGACCGAGGCAAATCTGGGCTAAGTTTCTAGCGAATTTCATCTCTTCCTTCATCTTTTCCGGCGTCATAGCGTCTCCTTGTGTGGGGGAATTGGTTGGGTTTTAGTGAGGGCGCAATTAGCCGAGGTAGCTATCAGGTTCGCCACGGAGTGGAGAATCAACGATGGCATCATTGAGCCGGTAAGAATTACCAGCAGTCCACTGGCGGCTCCAAAGCTTGAACAGAAGCAGACGCGAAAGACTCTGCCGTTGTTGTTGATGCTATTTCCCCGGAGTAATTTAACCGTCGGCGGAATAAAACTAAAGCCAAACAGGTGCATTACTCCGAAGATCGCCGATGTGGCAATCAGCGTTGTATAAGTAATCCATGAGCTCTTGCCCATCGCTTCCATTACGAAGTAGACAGGACCACGGAACATTGCTTCTTCCCACAAGGGCGCGGCAATGATTGCCCACAAGATTTCTTTACAACGAGCTTTCCCCTCCAATATTTCCCTATCCGGTCTGAACAGGATGTCGCCGCCAATATTTCCGAGAATGACAATCAACGCAAGCATCGCGACGTAATAAATGCCTATCGTAATGGCGACGTAGCCAAGCATCGGCAAAGTCAGCTGAAACATTGCCCTGCCCTCCGAGTTTGAGTTATTTGAGGTTTCGATTTGCTGGTAGCGATTATACAGCATCAAGCCGATTTTGTCAACAAAAAGCCCCGCGGAGCGGGGTTTAAACTTTGATGTCTACTTTTTCACCCTGGTCGCCTTTGGCGCCGCCATAGGCGGGTAAACCCTTGGAGTTGTAGAGCTCTTTGGATTTCTTGAGTTCAGCTATTTCTTTGCGAAGCTCCTTCAGTTCCTTATGGAGGAAATATCCGCTATGCCGGACTTCCCCGAGGGTCATAGATGCGACCATAGTCAGCATTCCACCAAGAAACGTCCAGCCGATGCTTCCAGTTTGATAGCCGATCACCATGCAAGTTAGTAAGCTGAAAAAAACTGCCATCACGATAACCCTTAGACCGTTATCCTGCTCTTCCTTTTCCACGCCACAACTCCTTAAATGTTCCGCCGTTAGGGTAACAAAAAACCCGCCTTTTTACAAGCGGATTTTTTTGCTTACTACTTTCTACTAGCTACTTACTACTTATCTTAGTATTCCCCCATCCCCCCCGGCATCTGCGGAGCGGCGGATTCTTTTTTCGGAATCTCGGTGACAGCGGCGCCGATCGTTAGATAGTTGGCGGCCACCGATACGGCGTTCAGTAAAGCGGTTTTGGTTACTTTCAGCGGGTCCACGATACCGGCTGCTTTCAAATCGCCGATCTTTCCTTTGTTGGCGTCAAAGCCCTGCCAGCCGGCCTTCTTCGGAATTTGATTCAAAATGAAATCCGGAGATTGGCCGCAGTTTTCTATGATAGCGCGGAGCGGAGCTTCAGTGGCGGCAATCAAAATGTCATTAGCGACACTCGGCTGACCGCGTAATTCCATTCCGGCATAAAACAAAGCCATTCCACCGCCCGGCACGATTCCTTCCTCCATGGCGGCTTTGGTGGCGGCCACTGCGTCTTCAACACGTTGTTTCAATTCTTTTTGAGCGGATTCGGTGGGGGCTCCAACTTTAATCACAGCGACTCCTCCAGCTAGCTTACCTAATC
>JBBTRE010000017.1:0-7937 GCA_038065375.1 Patescibacteria group bacterium
TCTCTTTCGGAACGATTACGTTGAAAATCTTATCGCTCATCGCTAAAGACTCAACGCGTTGCGTCAAATAACGCGCCACCGCGTCTTCGTATCCAGAGTAAGTATGCACGGCAAACCACTGCCGCTCTTTGTTTGTTTCTCCTGCCATAAGTTAAATTATTTTACCGAGCAAGAAGGTGAAAATGGTATCCAACACTCCCAACAACATAGCCACCGCGACCGAAAAAACGATGACGATCATCGTTAACCGCATGGTTTCTGAAAAAGTGGGCCAATTAACCCTGATAAACTCCTGCCTGGCCTCCTGCCAAAAGGTTTGTACTTTACTGAACATTAATAGTCATTGTATCTTAAAACCTTAAAAAAATCAAGATGTTTGACAAAGCAAGTTTTTTTGTGCTATCTTATCTCTAGCTTCAAGATTTTCCCGACAAACACCCGAACAACTAAAACGGAGAGACGCGATGAACACCCTGCTGATACTTAGCGCCATGTGCGCCATACTGGCGTATATCCCGCTCTGGGTCCACCTACCTTCCGGAAAGGTGAAACAGAACTTGCTCACCTGGATCTTGTGGGGATCGCTGGAAGTCATTATGACCGCCGCGATCGTCGCGCAAAAAGGAAATTTCCTGCTACCGGCCGCGTACTTCCTGGGAACAGTAGTAACGATTTACCTGATCTTCCGGGCGCAAAAAGGAGTCCGCTCCGACGCTCGGGTCGGCGCCCCGATCCCTTTCGGGCGTCTGGGCTGGACCTGGTTTGAGTCCATAGTGACCGCGCTAGTGATTGCTTGCATGATCATTTGGTATTTCGCAGGCAGCAAAGTCGCCACAATCGCCGGGACCTTCGCGATGCTGTTCGCCGGAATTCCCCAACACATAGACGTCTGGAGATGCCCCCGGGAAATGCCGCTTCTGACCGCTTTGCTGTATCTCTCGGCCAACTCTCTATCCTCCGCCGGCGGCAAGGACTGGTCTATTCAGGAACGCTTCTATCCCACCTGCGCTGTGTTCTACTCCCTCGCCACGATCATCTTCATCCTTCGCCGCTACAGAACAGCATCAACCCCCGCCCCGGCCTGACCGGGGCGGTTTTTTTATTAAATTTTCCAGATATTTTCTACAATTGATAGCGGCTTACTCTTATCAAAATAACGCGCGGTCCAGCCGGCCGCTTCGGAATTTTTTACATCCATCTCCAAGTCGTCGCCGATGTGCAATATCCTATCCGCGGAAATACCTATCTTTTCAGAAACTTTTTTATATAACTCGGGAATCTTTCCGGCAATACCGAAATCATCAATAGAGGAAAAAGTGTGCGCGAATAAAGCCCGATGCTCCCCAAGCTCAGCATCAACGAACTGTCGGACTGCCGAAGAAACTACGATAAGCATAGCTTTCCCCGACAATCCTTTTAATATCGGCAACCAACCCTCGTTGAGCTGTGGCCTCCGCGTAACAAATTTTAATAATTCATCCGGGGTGAACTTAAGTCGCAAACGATCTATCCAATAATCCAAAGAATAAAACTCCGGATTATATTTCCCTAATTCATCGGAATGTTCCTCAATTTCTTTTTTGGCTTGGCTCAGGGGGATTCCGGAATTTTTAGCATACAGGGCCGGTAAAGTTTCGTACCAAAATTCCTCCGAAAAAGATAAGTCGGTTAAAGTCCCTTGCATATCAAAACTGATAACTGAATATTTCATTTTATAAAAAAAGCCGAGAGGGTCACTCTCGGCTGATTGTAGCACCAACTAATCGTTCATGTGGAGGGCGCCCATTGCTCCGGCGTAAGCGGCGTATTCCGCGCTCGGGAAAACCGGTTCAAGCTTCAGAAGCCGAGAATACTCGGAAAGATACTGGGTAAGAACAGTCGACGCGCTCACAGGCGTACCTATGAATACCACCTGCTTGCAGCCCTTATTCATCAACAGCACATCTCGCACGATATTCGCGGCGACACAATGAAAGATGGTCGCGGCAATGGCGTTTTTGGAGGTGTAAAGTCGGTCGGCTCTGCCAAAGTTCGAAACAATCAGATTGGGATCATTAGGATCAATCTCCTCCGGCTTAACCAAGTCGCGGACAAAAATATCCGCCGGCACCCCCTCGGCTGCCGCAGCATTCAACTCTTCAAAAGACCACGACACGGGAAGAGTCAACGCCGCTAATCCGGAAATGAATCCCCCACCCAACATGCTACCAAGAGGCAGCTTGTCGATTCCGTCGGGATGCACGATGACGTAGGAAGTACCCGTCCCGATTGAAACCAGAAAAAAGGACTTGTCGCTGAAGTTCTGTCCGCTCAGAGCAAGCACACGACGCGCGCCATCGCCCTGGATACGCAATTCATTATCAATCGGGTCACCTTCCTTGCGGATCAGCTTCAAACTATCCAATCCGGGGCGACTTCCAATGCCAAGTAAATTAGCGCTTTCGGCACCAAGTCTTTCTACCTGCAAGACCGCATTCAAAATACCAACTTTATCTTCTTCGGTGCGAAACCTATATTTTCCGGTTTCCATATCCAACCAACAGAACTTTGTCAGCGTAGTACCGCTATCAATGCCAACTCGGATCATCGGCCACCTCCTTTGTAAAAGATACCGGGAAAATATTACCACAATATCCTAAGTTTTACAATAGCTCGCAAGATGAGTTCAACCGCTTGGAATACCCCAAGCGGTTGAACCCAAGCAATCATTGACAAATCCGTTGTTCTGTGCTATATTACTAAGAGTGCCGGGATGGTCCGGTAAGCGTCCTAAACTCAACTCAAAAAGGAGGATAAGATGATTCATTGCCTGCTGAACCTGATCGGCTGGATGCTGGGCTATGGGTCTTGCCCCAACTGCAAAGCCAGTTGGTGGTGGAAAGCTTCAACTCGTATTACCTGGTGGTGCGGCAATCTGGAAGCGCGTAACGTTTCCGCCGGGGTGACCATTTGCAAATCCTGCTACACGTCCCCCACTCTTCTAGATCCGCGAGTTGTGGCTCACGCTCTGGACAAGAAGGGCTGGAGCTGGGAGCAGATTGAATTCGCTTGCTCCGCGGTGGACCGTCACAAGCAAGGATACACGCCCGCCGAGTTCTAACTCGGCGGTTTTTTTATTTTTGACAAAGAATATATCTACCCCTACAATAGCCGTTAGCTCTCAATAAGAAGGAGATTGGAATGCGTAGGAACATCACGAAAACTGACGCTGAGGCGGCCATGAATGCGCTTCTGGATTTCCTGGATGAAGAAATTAAGTCCGACAAACAGAAAAATAACTCAGAAAGAATTAAAGCTTTGAGATCAGCCAAACATAGGGCATGGGGCATTAGGGCAGACATTCGGACCGGACTTATCCAAAGCTATGACCGCTAACCAGCGGTTTTTTATTTCCTATTCTGCCTACTTTAAAACTTTATAACCTTACAAACTTTAAGAACTAAACTATATATCCAAATTCTTGACGTATTTCGCGTGGCTCTGAATAAACTGCTTGCGGGGTTCAACTTCTTCTCCAAGCAAAACATCAAACAAGCGGTCGGCTTCCTTGGCATCGTCAATCACCACTCTATACATAGATCGGTTGGCGGGATTCATGGTGGTTTCCCAGAGCTGATCCGGATTCATTTCACCGAGACCCTTGTAGCGCTGGATAGAAAATCCCTCTTTGGGCAGTTTTTCTTTTTCTTCCTGCTTGTAGAGATACTTTACTTCTTTGCCGCGCTGAACCCGATAAAGCGGCGGCTGAGCGATATACAAATGTCCATTTTCAATAATTTTCGGGAAGTGGCGATAAAAAAGTGTCAGCAAAAGAGTGCGGATATGTGAGCCGTCCACATCGGCATCGGTCATCAGCACGATTTTGTGGTACCGGAGCTTGGTGATATCAAAAGATTCGGCGATTGCCGTGCCTAAAGCCACCACCAACGCTTTAATTTCTTTATTCAGCAACATCTTATCAATGCGGGATTTTTCCACGTTCAAAATCTTACCCTTCAAAGGCAAGATGGCCTGCGTGCGGCGATCGCGGCCCTGTTTAGCGCTGCCGCCGGCGCTGTCTCCCTCAACGATGAACATTTCCGACTCTGCCGGATTACGTGAACTGCAATCGGCAAGTTTTCCCGGCAAAGTTAATCCTTCCAAAACGCCTTTACGCAAAACAGTGTCTTTAGCGGCTTTGGCGGCTTTGCGGGCTTTGGCGGCCAGCATACACCGCTCAATCACGCGGCGGGCATCGGCTCCATAACGCTCCAGGAATTCTTTCAACGCCTCGCCGGTGACTATTTCCACGGCCGTGCGGGCTTCGGTGTTACCCAAGCGGGCTTTGGTCTGACCTTCAAATTGCGGCTCGCGGATTTTTACCGAAACAATAGCAATCAGCCCCTCGCGCACATCGTCGCCGGTGAAATTTTCATCATCTTTGCGGATATATTCGCCATTGCGGGCGTAATCGTTGAGTGACCGGGTCAGCGCCGAACGGAAACCGGTCAGGTGCATTCCGCCGTCGGGAGTGTAAATATTGTTGGCGAAACTCAACTCCTGAATTTCCATCTCATTGTTGTAAATGAAAGCCACCTCCACTTCCACCTTGTCAGATTCTTTGTGAATGTAGAAAGGAACTTCCTGAAGAGGTTTCTCGCCCTTACTTAGATATTTAATAAATGAATAAAGGCCGCCGTCAAAATAAAATGAGTGGAATTGCTCATCTTTCTCATCACGTAAATCCACCACCTCCAAACGGATGCCCTTGGTCAAAAAGGCCTGCTGACGTAAGTGATCCAAAATCCGCTTGCGGTCAAAGGGATTATCTTTCGTGGTGGCGGCCGGAAAAATTTCCGGATCGGGCTGGAAAATAACTTTGGTGCCGGTAGTTTTAGAACTGCCGATTTTCTTAACTTTATACTGCGGCTTACCCCGCTTGTATTCCTGGGTGTAGACTCCCCCATCGCGATTTACCTCCACCTGCATCCAGCTGGATAACGCGCAGACCACGGAAACACCCACACCGTGCAAACCGCCGGAAACTTTGTAAGACTCGCCGCCAAATTTACCTCCGGCGTGCAGAGTAGTCATAACGGTTTCCAAAGTGGATTTTTTCGTCTGTGGGTGAACTTCCACCGGAATGCCGCGGCCGTCATCTACCACGGCAATTTTATTTTCGGGTAAAAGCTCAATGCGGATATTCTTGGCATAACCGGCCATCGCCTCGTCAAAAGAGTTGTCTACCACCTCCCAAATCAGGTGGTGCAGACCGGCCAGATCGGTGGTGCCGATATACATACCCGGCCGTTTACGGACCGGATCCAAACCCTCCAAAACGTAAATGTCTTTGGCGGTATAAGAAGTTGGCTTGTTGGAATCTCCTACTTTCTCCGATTTTGGAGCTTTTTCATCTTTGACCTCCGTTTTTCGGACATCTTTTTCTGCTTTTTTAATCTCTTTTTTGGCCATTGTAACCTACTTATTATAGCAAAAAAATGGGCTTCCAACAACCCCGACGCCTGCTCAGGTCGGGGTTCCGACCGAAGCGTCGGAACAAAAAACCGGGCGTGTAATGTACACGCCCGGCGGTGAATTTTATTTATCTTCTAACTGCTCCGGATTTACCACCGGCAAGCCCAGCGCCTTACAAAGATGAGTGGGAACGTAAGAGCGTGGGCAATGAATCATCACTCTGACGCCGGGATCGTTCTTGTAAAGCAGGGAGAAGTAATCTTCGGTCGGCCGGTGATTCATGCCCTCGAAAGTCACATATGGCCTCGTAAGCTTTTCGTCAAAGTCAAAAAAGATCTGACTGGTGATCACCCTAAGATCATCGTTCGTATATCTTCCGTTCCCGTCAAAAGAAAACTCCATTTTATAGATAGGGATTTCGCTCACGACAATGGAACTTTGCCCATCTGCCTTCGTCACCGAAGTGTCATATTCGGTGTAGCAGAGAATCACTCTTTTCTCTGACGAACTATAACCCGCCAGGAACCGCTCACTGGTTGAAGACAGATTCCGCGGTTTGGTAGAAAAATCAGCGATCGCCGAATCTCGACTGGCAGAAACGCCCCACCAGATCGCTCCAACAATCGCCGCGACGATCATCACCGGAAGAAAAACCTTTTTTCCAAAAGGCGACTTCAGGAAAGATCCGATCCCGCCGATGCCCGGCACCCACATGCAGGCGTCGTTCACCCACCTGAACGGGTACTCGGCCTATTACTACACCTACATGTGGTCGCTGGTGATCGCGAAGGATCTCTTCAGTCGGTTCGACCGGAGCGACATGCTGGCGGCGGAGCCGGCGCCGGGGGTGGCGCCGGAGCATATCCATACGGACCCTTCGGTGGCCCCAACCCATTCGAGATCACGAATACCACTGGCCAGCCCGGCACTTTTGGGATGCCGGGCTACACAGGGCCCGGCTCGGAATTGCTGCCGGCTACCCCAGGCACTTCGACGCCTCGCACTCCGCCGCTCGGCTATATCGCCAATGAAGAGGAACGCGCCCGCATCGGCGAGACGATCCGCCACAACCAGGAGACGGAGCGGCTGGACAGGGCACGGCTGGCGCAAGAGTGGGCTGCGGTTGAAGCAGCGAACCGGGCCGCTGGCCGGCCGGCCAACACCCCACCGTCGGGGGAGGCTGCTGCTCGCATCCGCGCGCTCGAGGCGGACATCGCCAATGCGCAGGAGCGCATTCGACTCGACCAGGCACGGCTCGCCCAGCAGCGCGAGGAGTCGGGTCTCAGCGCGCAAAACGCCGCCGCCCAGCTCGAACAGCGCAGGATTGAGTTTGCCCACACCGTCCAGAACGACAAGGCGAAGGCTGCCCAGCAGTTCCTCTCAACGATGATCTCGGAGAGCGGCAGGATGCCCGACCAGCAAACCCTGATGATGTTCATGACGCTGATGGGCATGCAGCCCGTGGGGGCTGCTGGCACCCCGGGGACACCCGTCAGTGGGCCTGCCGGGGGGACCCCGGGCACTACAGGGACGGGAATTTCCGCTACCCCTGGAATCCCGGCGCTGCCCGCCATCCCTGGCATCCCGGCCACCGGGGCTACCGGTGGTCCTGTGGCTCCCACGCAGACCTACCAGCAATGGCTAGCGGCGAACAACCTCACCGATTCGCCTAATATGCAGGGATGGTGGGCATCCAGCAACTTGCCTCGGGCAGCGTCCCCCACAGGGGAGTTGCCGAACTACCAGCCGTGGCTGGAGCAGAACGGGCTGACCGATTCGCCAGGGAATTACGCACGCTGGCAGTCTCTCGCCTTTGCACGGCCGTCGCCCTGGTATGCCCCTTCAGGGGGTGGCGCACACCGACCGCCTACGCCCCCGGTTGGGTCATCTGGTGGCGGAGGCACGTATCGGCCGCCCACGCCCCCGCCGCCAGTCGGCCCCCAAACGCCGGCACACTGGACGGCCCCGGCGCCAGTCGGCCCCTCAAGGCCGGCACACTGGGGATGAGGGAGGACTAGATGGACCCAGCTGTCTACAACTGGTACGCCCAGACATACGGCCAGGGGTCAGCAGACATCGCCAGGACAAACTGGTCGACCTACGTTCAGTCTGGCTACGCGCAGTCGGTGGCGGATAGGAGGTAACTGATGCCATCAGCACCGCCGTACCCGGACTACCTGGGTCTACTTCCAGCAGGCTACGAGTGGAGTTGGAACGGAACCAGCTGGCGGGCCGGGCGGGTTGGAGAATACCCCACCGATACGAGACCCGCCCCGTCTACCTCGACCACCACACCGCCGTACCCGGACTACCTGGGTCCACTTCCAGCAGGCTACGAGTGGACTTGGAATGGAAGCAGCTGGCAGGCCGGGCGGCTTGGAGAATATCCCGGCACGAGACCCGGCCAGCCCATCACTCCGCCCACGCCCACGCAGCCTCCTGATTGGTTGACACAGTTCAACGCCCTCTATGGCGGGTTCATC
>JBBTRE010000018.1:0-2911 GCA_038065375.1 Patescibacteria group bacterium
GGAGAAACCCGACCTCGCCCGCCACCACCATACAAAATAAAAAAAGAGAAAACCCCCGCCAAACAAAAAAGAATGCGTGGTGGCGAGGCGAGGGGGCGGAGCGACGGAGCGGGAACGGAGCCGAGCACATTCCTTGTGCTCGGTGGAGTGGACGCTACGGCGTGACGGAATTCATCGTGGAGCGTACGCTTTAGGTTCACATCACCGCGCGCTTCGCGCGTGCCACATCATTTGTTTTGGAAATAGGTGCGAGTTTGGTACAATACAGACACCAATTAAGAAGTACCTGTACCCGGCTGGCTTCCCATCTGCCCGCTGGAATTAATGTCCACACAATCCTCTCCAACATACATTTTGCAACTTGCTCCGCCGCTACTGTAAGTGCCGAGCAGATAAGTCGCGCCATAAACATTGTAGTTGCTGTAGAGAATAGACGCCCCCTCCTGATAAACCAGCGAAAGAATACTGTTGGTCCGGTAATCAAATATGTAAACCAAAGCGTTGCCCGAGCAGGTGCAGGTAAGAGTGTAAACTCTTTGCCCGCCATAAGGCGTTTCGCTGCTGGCGCTTTGGGCGATGGCGAAAGACGCAATCGCCGCCAAGCCGATTATCACCAACGGAAGAGTTAATCTTTTTGTCATGGAATTTATTGTCCGATTTCTTTTAGAATTTCCGTCATATCCACCAGAAGCGTTACGGCATTACTTTCGCCGTTGGCGTTACGGACAAGGACAATAACCGGAATCTGCGCGTTACCGGTCGGGCTCGTCCTTTCCTTAATGCTTTTAGAGATAGCATCCCGGATCGCCGCCCCTTTGCCGGAAGAAATCGTGGCAACTAACTGCTTCTTTAAAAGATCCGCCGTGGCAAAGCGAAAAGAAAATTTGATGGTTTTCCCGTCGCCGGACGGAAGATTGGAGAATGCATCAACCGCCTCGCTGGAAACAATGACTGAGTTTCCGGTTGGAGTAAAATTTTCTCCGGAAATAGTAAGTTCAGCGGTACTTTTAGTGACTACGCCGGGAGTAATTGAAATTATTTTGGGTGGCAACGCCTTCGCAGTTTGCGATGGCTGGGGCGAAACCAGCGGACTCACTTGCCCACCCGCCAATTGCAGCAAAAATAGCCGCGTCTGCCCGCCAACAAACCCGGTGCCATTAGTTAAGCCAGCCGGTTTGAGAATTTGATTGGTATATTTTTCCTGGAATTTAATGACTGCAATTTTGGTCAAAATACCAAAGTAGGCGGTTTCATTCCCGGACGAACCGGGACCAATCATTGCGATGCGGGTATCGGAAGATTTGTTTAAAGTTATCTGCAGCTCTCTGACGTCTTCTCCCCGATCGCCCAGCTTCAGGTTACGCAAAATCGCCGCCTCCCCAATTCCGGGAATAAGCAGTAAAAGCGGGACAAGTACCAGCAGCGTTAAACTCAAACGTCTCATAGAAACATTTTAACATTCTCTGTCGCGGCATGTTAGAATTTCTTTATGGATTTTCTTTCCGGAGCATTGGACCTGTTTTTGCATCTTGATGAGCACCTCAACGCCATCGTCCAACAATACGGTGTCTTAACCTATGGAATCCTGACTTTGGTGATTTTCCTGGAAACCGGCATTGTCGCTACCCCGTTTTTACCGGGCGATTCCCTGCTTTTTGCCGCCGGGGCCATTGCCTCGCTGGGTAGTATGAATATCGCCTTTTTGATACTAATTCTTTCAATCGCGGCCATCTTGGGAGATACGGTGAACTATTGGATCGGGCGAAAAGCCGGTCCGTTGGTTTTCTCCAAAGAAAAAAGCTGGTTCTTCAATAAAGACTACTTACGCCGGGCTTATGATTTCTATGAAAAACATGGAGCGAAAACTATTATCATCGCCCGCTTCATCCCGATTGTCCGCACCTTTGCCCCTTTCGTCGCCGGAGTTGGCCAAATGAACTATGTGAAATTCCTGTCTTACAACGTCGCCGGCGGCATCTTATGGGTAGTCGCGTTTTCCTTAGCGGGCTACTTCTTCGGCAACATCCCGGTTATCAAAGAAAACTTTAGCTTGGTAATTATCGGGATAATAATAGTCTCCTTAGCACCAACAGTGATTGAATTTCTTAAGCATCGGAAAAAACCTGCTATTATTCAATAATTTTTTAAGAATACCAGACTTATATAACTAAAATAGAATGGTACGTGTACCAGACTTATATAACTAAAATAGAATGGTATAATTAATCAATAAACTTATGAAAAAATCCCCAATTATAGAAACAATTAAAAAAGTGATGCCGGCGGTCGTGTCTATCGTGATTTCCAAAAGTTTGGAAGAAATAGAAAAAGAGATTCCTCCGGAAATCCTCCCGATGCTCCCCGAAGGTCAACAGCATTTAAACATTCCTCCTGAAGAAATTGATAAGCGCGGGATGGTAAAGATTGGCGGCGGATCCGGATTCATCGTCAACAAAAACGGAATCGTTCTTACCAACAAGCATGTCGTAGCCGATCCGCACGCCGAATATCATGTGATAACCAGCGACAATCAAAAATATAAGGCCGAGGTGCTTTCCAGAGATCCGGTGGATGATATCGCAATCCTGAAAATAAAAGGCGGAAATCTTCCGGTGGTGAAACTTGGAAGCTCGGTCAATTTGGATTTGGGGGCCGATGTGTTGGCAATTGGAAACGCCCTGGGAATGTTTAAAAATACGGTCTCGCGTGGAATTATCTCCGGATTGTCCCGATCAATCCGCGCCGCCACCACTCCGATGGTCGCCGCCCAGGAACTCCGCGGTCTGATCCAAACCGATGCCGCCATTAATCCCGGGAACTCCGGCGGCCCGCTGGTAAACATGGAGGGGGAGGCCATCGGCATCAACGCCGCGATTGTCTTCGGAGCGCAAAATCTGGGCTTTGCGATTCC
>JBBTRE010000018.1:2921-5554 GCA_038065375.1 Patescibacteria group bacterium
AAATACGCCGAGCGTGATTTAGCCGATTTGAAAGAATTTGGACGTATCAAGCGCCCGCTATTGGGATTGCGTTATGTAAACGTGGATGAAAACATGAGGGATCGCATGAAGCTTGGCGTAGACTATGGCGCGATGGTTGTAGGCCAGATGCCGCACAGTCAGGCAGTTATTCCCAATAGCCCCGCCCACAAAGCCGGATTAAAAGAAAAAGATATTGTCTTAGAATGCGATAGCGTGAAAATAACCCCCGAGTGGACTATTCAGGACATCCTGGAGGAGAAAGAAGTGGGAGACATTATGAAAATGAAGGTGATGCGCGGGAAAAAGACTTTTGCAGTTGAAGTGAAACTTACGGAACGAAAATAGTATTGATGAAGCTGGCGACTCTTTCGCTTTTGGCCGCCTGACCACTGGCCTCCATAACTTTTGCCGCCAAGGCCGGAGCATATTTTGGAACGGCGAAAATTATAAATACCGCGGCGGTCATTAAAAGAATGGGTAACAAATATTTCATGGCGAATAGGTTTTAGGGTATAGGGTTTAGTAAAAAGAATCAATCACTCAACAGTTACTGATTTCGCAAGATTACGGGGCCTGTCCACATCATAGCCGCGCAGAACCCCGAAATAATAAGCAAACAACTGCAACGGGACGATATTTAAAATCGGCTCCAGATGTTCAGCAGTTTTCGGAACATAAAACACATCATCAGCAATTTTGCCGATTTTTTTATCGCCCGCGGTAGCGATCGCCAGAATTGGCCCGGATCGCGCCTTGATCTCCTGCAGATTAGAAAGCATTTTTTCGTAAACCCGGTTCTGAGTTACCAAGGCCACAGTCGGAAAGTTTTTATCAATTAGCGCAATTGGACCATGCTTCATCTCACCGCCGGCATAACCCTCCGCGTGCACGTAGGATATCTCCTTAATCTTTAAAGCTCCCTCCAAAGCCGCCGGGTAATTATGACCTCGTCCGAGGTAAAGAAAATTATCATAAGCCAAATATTTTTTCGCCAAATTCTTAATCTCGTCGCTACGCCTGAGAACTTCCCGGATTTTATTGGGCAGGGCAGCCAGCTCCACCATCACCTCTTTGTTAACCCCGGAACGACGGCCGGAAAGATATAGCGACATTAGAGACAAAACGCCTAATTGTGAAAGGAACGCCTTAGTAGAAGCCACGCCGATCTCCGGACCGGCATGATTATAAACACCGGCCACTGTATCGCGGGCAATACTGGAACCGACGACATTCACAATACCCAATGTAAGCAAATTGTGACTATTCGCCTTCTTCAGGGCGGCTAAAGTATCGGCGGTTTCCCCTGATTGGGAGATGAATAGAGCGGCGGTTTTTTTATCAATCGGGTATTTACGATAACGGTACTCGGAAGCCAGTAGAACTTCAGCAGGAAGATCAGCCAGTTCTTCAAAAAGGAGTTCGCCGACCAAGCCGGAATAATATGATGTGCCGCAGGAAACGATCTCCAGCTTCTTTATTTTCTTCAGCTTGTTGGCGACACTCTCCAGTCCACCCAACTTCACTCTCCCCTTCTCGGCGGAAAGCCGTCCGCGTAATGCCGATTGAAGCACCTCGGGGCCTTCAAATATTTCCTTGAGCATGAAGTGTGGGAAACTGCCCTTCTGGGCCTGTTCAACATTCATCTCCAACCTCTCAATCTTCGGCCGGGCAGGTCCGATTTTAATTCCACCCAGCGAGAGCACTCCCCGTTGGCCATCCTTCAGATAGATTACTTTTTTCACTAAACCGGCAAGCGCTGTCGGGTCAGATGCCACAAAATATTCTCCTTGGCCAACTCCCACCACCAATGGGCTGCCTAGGCGGGCAATAAATAACTTTGACGGCTCATTTTTATAAATCGCGGCGAACGCGTAAGCGCCGACGACTTTCTTCAAGCTTTTTTCAAAAGCTACTTCAAAATTCTTTTCTGATTTCAACTCTTCCTCAACCAAATGCGGGAATACTTCGGTATCGGTCTGGGAGTGAAAGCGATGTCCTTTTTTCATAAGCGCCGCTTTCAATTCGGAATAATTTTCAATGATGCCGTTATGAACTAAGAATATTTCCTTTTTACAATCAAAGTGAGGATGGGCGTTTACCTCATTGGGGACTCCGTGAGTAGCCCAGCGGCTATGCGCGATTGCGGCAGTTGCCGGCAAAGATCGCTCGCCCGATAAATCCTTTTCTAAAATATTTATCTTTCCGGGTCGTTTAATAACTTCAATATCAAAATTACCACCCTGATTAACCCCGACGCTCTGGTCGGGGTTCCGACCGTTCTTAGTAGAAATAGGAATTCGTGTCGGAACAAAAAAGGCTACGCCAGCAGAGTCGTAGCCCCGATATTCCATTTTTTTTAGATTGCCAAAAACAATAGGTAGGCCCTCTTTCTTGCCTATGTATCCGGAAATGCCACACATAGCGCTTATTCATATTATCGGTTAACCGGCGGATTGTGAAGCGTCTAAATTATGAAATTAATCAACCGATCCTTAACGAAAACTGCTTTCTTCGGCTGACCATCTGGGATCCATTTTTTGACTGCTTCCCGAGCCAACGCGGATTTTTCCGCTTCGGCTTGAGAGATCCCGCGTGACGCCATAAATTTGTCA
>JBBTRE010000019.1:0-10768 GCA_038065375.1 Patescibacteria group bacterium
AAAATTGCTAAACCCACACCGGCAATGACCGAAGTTCGTTTGCTAGACATTACGATTTAGTATAATATTTATAGCGCAAATTGCAATTGCGACTATCGCATTGCGGGATCGTCTAATGGTAGGACGCACGGCTCTGAACCGTAAAATTGGGGTTCGATTCCCTGTCCCGCAGCAGCACACGAAAGTACCCTTGCATTAGAGCAGGGGTACTTTCGTGCTATTATGGACAGGAATCGAACCAGCCGCACCCCGTGTTGGAGGGCAACCCACAAAAGTCTAACGCGTTAGACTTTTGTGGGTGCCGGAAACCGGAAGGTGTCTTTTGTTTTACAAAAATTAGGAATACGATGGAAATATGCGGGTAATTGATGTTCACACTCATCTCAGCAGACTTCGTGACTCCAAGTATTCGGAAAGCCACAAAAAAAATCTCCGCTACGTATTAGCGGAGGCGAAGCAAAATAAAATTGGCCGGCTCTTAATCATCTCGGGATTAGCAAACGCAGACGGTACTAAGACATCAGTTAAAAGCCTAATTAAGCTCGTCGGAAACAATTCCAAAATTTCCATTATCGGTAGTTTTGATCTTGCCCAAAATTCCAAAAAGGAGCTGACCGAACTAGCTGGCCTTCTGAAAAAAAGAAAAATTGTGGGAATAAAACTCTATACCGGATATCAGCATTTCTATCCTAATGACAAACGCTGTGTTCCAATTTACAAACTTTGTGAAAAATACAAAGTGCCGGTGATTTTTCACTCGGGCGACACACTGATGGGATATATTAAGAATCCGAAGCTTAAATATTCTCACCCGCTGCACATTGATGAGGTGGCCACAGACTGGCCTAATTTGAAAATCGTTATCGCGCATATGGGAAACCCGTGGTTGCTGGACTGCGCGGAAATTTTGTATAAAAATCCGAATGTTTACGCGGATATTTCCGGATTGGTAGTAGGAAAAGATTTAGACACTCCTTATGGCCGGCTCATGAAAAAACGTTTACTGGAACTAATTGATTACTCCGATGAAAACAAGTTGATGTATGGAACCGACTGGCCTCTTTGCCCGATGAAAACCTATCTAAAATTTGTTAAAAGTTTGGGGCTATCAAAACAACAGCGGGAAAAGCTGATGTATAAAAACGCGGAGGAGGTCTTTGGCTTAAAATAGGCTTGCCTGCCGTAGGCATGGCCCTCTGCCGTAGGCATGGCCTAAATAGACTGCTTCAAATCTGCCAACTCTTGCGCGGTGAGGGTTCGGGAAGCACCCACTTTCAAATTTCCCAGCTTGATATTACCGATTCTCACCCGCTTCAGGTTTCCAATTGTAAGTTGCAAAGCATTAGCCATCCGGCGAATTTGATGTTTGCGTCCTTCTTTTAAAATCAGAGAAAATTTATGATCGCTGATTAAGGCGGCTTTGGCGGGAAGGGTCATCCCATCCTCCAATTTAATTCCTTGTTCCAAATGTCTGATATGCCACTTACCAACTTTTTCCCGCGTCTCCACTTCGTATTCTTTTTCAATCAAATGATCTCTCCCGGTAATCAAAGCGGTAACCACGCCGTCATTAGAAAGTAAAATTAAACCTTCACTGTCTTTGTCTAAACGACCAACGGTATTTAAAGTGTTGAATTGCGGAAAAAGCTCAAAAATAGTCTCACCCTCTTCATTATTTTTTGAACAAACAATATTCCGCGGTTTATTAATGGCGATGGTAATTTTCCCGGAATTTCCTTTCGGTAAAGCCACCACAACTTTGTCTTTGCCGGGATCAATTTGAGTTCCTAACTCTTTAACTACCTTTCCGTTTACTTTGATTTTCCCTTCCACGAGAGCTTGCTCCGCTTCGCGACGGGATAAAATTTTCTGTTGGGAGAGATATTTTTGAATACGCATTTATTTGTATAAATTCCGGTCTTTAATATATTGCTCAACGGCCGGCAGTAAATACGGGGTAACGGATTCACCCTTACTAATCTTATCTCGCACCAAAGTGCTGGACATGTCTAAAGATTCAGGCAAAACGCCGATTACCGAAGAAAACTGTGGTAGTTTTTCCGGAATTTTGAACTTTGGACGACCCACAATCGCGAACCTGGCTTCTGAAAATAATTCCTTGCCGCGTACCCACTTCTCCTCAATTTCCGCCGCCGAATCGGATCCGATCAAGAAATGAAATTCGTGTCCGGGATGCAGATTTTCCAGCTCTGTTTTCGTCTCGTAGGTCACGGTGGGGCGGTCGCGATTAATCTCAAAATCGGAAAGAATAATCGGCGTTTTGGTTCCGGAAAATTGGGAAGCCAGCATTGCCTCAACCATCTCTTTTCTATCCTTTCCGGAAACAGAAATCTGCTTATCCTTTCGGCTAGCCGAAGGCATAATCCAAACTTCATCGCATGGAAAATTCTTGAGCAATGAATCCAAAGCCGCCGCGTGCCCTAAATGGGGCGGATTGAAAGCGCCTCCATAAACAACAATCTTTTTAGTGGCCTTCATAACGCCGTAATTATACCACTTTCAGTAAGAACAATCAACCTCGCGAACGCTAGATCTTCAGATAACGCCGGACGGCCACCATCGCTGAAACGGAGCCCAGGGTAACACCAACGGCGAGATGATAGAAGATCAACTGCGGTAAATGGACTAATAGGTAATTTGCGAGAGAAACCTCCGGGATAAAAATAGAAACATAAGGGGAAGCCAAAACAATCGCGGGCGCGGCTAAGGTCAAGCTAATCATACCTCCCAAAACACCGTAAATCACGCCAGTCACCAGATATGGACCATTGATAAATTTATTGGACGCGCCAACCAACCGCATAATCCCCAGCTCCTCGCGATTAGAATAAATTGCCAGACGAATGGTATTGAAAGTGACCAGAATGGCGACGGCCGCGAAAAGCAAAGTCGTCAGCCAACCAGCTCCCCGCAGGGTATCCACAATTCTGGCCAGCCGGTCAATCACCACCCGATTTTCTCCGTAGGTTACATTATCAATAATTCCCTTGAGATTTTCCGAATCTAAGTAACCGGCTATGGTCTGGTATTGGCTTGGGCTTTGAGCTTTGATATTCAAAGATGCCAACAGCGGATTAGCCTGCAATTCGTTCAAAGCTTGGGCAATCGCCTCATCTTCCTTGTGTCGGTCTTTGAAAATCGCCAGCGCCTTGTCCTGAGAAATATAATCCGCCGATTTCACTTCCGGTAATGATTCTAACGCTTTCTCCAGAGATAAAATCTGATCTTCGGTAGCTCCGGCGGAGAAATAGACACTGATATCAATCTTATCTTCCAGCGAAGCAATCGCGGATTTAGAGATTACGCCGAACATCAGCAGACCATTAAAAACCAACAAGGTCATCACCAAAATAGCCACCGTAGTGGCCGAGAGCAGCCCGTTGCGGGCGAAGTTTTGAAAACCAAACTTAATGATTCTAAAGAATGTAGTCGCCATGGGGATCATCCTTTATTATACGCCCATCGTCTAAAGTAATCACCCGCCGCTTTACTTTGTTTACTATATCTCTGCTGTGTGTGGCCAGAATTAAAGTAGTGCCCAATTCATTGATTTTCAAAAGTAGCTTCACAATTTCGTCCGCATTGTAGCTGTCCAGATTGCCGGTTGGCTCATCAGCGATGATTACCGATGGACGATGGATCATTGCCCGAGCGATAGCCACCCTTTGCTTCATTCCACCGGAAAGCTCATGCGGAAAAAGATGGCCCTTATCGGCAAGACCGACCAAATCCAACATTTGTGGAACTAATTCTTCAATTTCCGGTTGGGAACGGCCCTCTACTTCCAGAGCAAAAGCCACATTTTCATGAGCCGTTTTCGTTGGTAATAATTTGAAATCCTGAAAGACAATTCCTACTTTCCTACGCAATGCCGGTAGCTCACTGGGGAGCATGCGATTCACTTCGTGAGGACCAAAAATAATTCTGCCCTTCGCGGGTTTTTCCTCACCAATCAGCAGACGAATAATAGTGGATTTCCCGGCCCCGGACCTGCCGACAATAGAAACCAACTCCCCGGGAGCGATCTTGAAGCTGATGTCCTCCAGGACTTTTTGGTCGTTATAGTGCTTGGATACGTTATGAAAAGCAATCATCTTCTATAAGTTTAGCTCGGCCTCGATAAACTTGTCGAGGTCGCCCTCCAGCACCTTATCCGGCTGATGCGATTCTACCTCCGTCCGGTGATCTTTCACTTTTTTGTAAGGATTTAAAACGTAGGATCTTATCTGACTCCCCCATTCCGGCTTCACTTTCGTACGCAGATCCGAGAGTTTTTGCTTCTGTTGCGAAACCATCAACGCCATCAGTTTTGATTTCAAAAGGGCCATCGCCTTTTCTTTATTTTGTGGTTGAGATCTTTCTTGTTGTGATCCCGCGCTCAATCCTGTTGGTAGGTGGACGATACGAACCGCCGTCTCTCTTTTATTCACATTCTGCCCGCCCGGACCGCTAGATCGGGAGAATTCCAGCTTCAAATCCTCCGGTGGGATAACTAAATTTTTATGCTCCAGATCCGGAAAAATCGGCACGATTTCCACCAGAGCGAAGGATGTGTGACGAAGTTGTTTGGAAGAAAACGGCGAAATACGCACTAACCGGTGGACACCCATTTCATTTTTTAAAGTTCCGTAAACAAAATCTCCCTTAATTTCTATTGCATTGTCGTCGGTAACAGAAACTCTCCACCCCCGTTTGACGGCGTATTTGATATACATCTTCATCAGCATATTCGCCCAATCCTTCGCATCTTCGCCACCCACCCCCGCGTGGATAGTTAAGTGCAATGGACCTTGATCATATTTTCCTGTTAATGCTTTAAACATTGGAGTAATCGCTAATAATGCTAATTAAAGATAAATATTGCGAATAAATGGCTGGCTAAAGAAAGCTTTATTCATGAGCCGAAGGTGAGAATCGAACTCACGTCTCTACTTTACGAAAGTAGTGTTCTGCCACTGAACTAATTCGGCATCCTATTTATTTTACCCTATTTTATCAAATTTTCAGTAATTTTTCAATCACGTTTGAGATGTGTTAAAATAAAACCAAGGTCCAGTTTTTTATGAAAAAAATAATATTAAAGAAGTTGCTTCTCGTCCTTCTTTTGTGGGTGGTGAATTTTGGCGCTGTATCCGCTGATGTTGTTTCGGAGCCAATTCAAGTGAGGGTAGCGCCCGGGGAGCTTTTACCCATTCCAACTAAATTATCAAACTTTGGCGGGGGCAAGAGGGTGGATGTTCTCATCACACGCTCAATTGTTTCAGGAACCGGAAAGGAAATATATACAACGAGCGAAACTGTGGCGGTAGAAACTACGGCAAATTTCGTGAAAACAGTACAAATTCCTTTTGATACAACACCCGGAACATATCTAGCTAAAACTTCCATCACCTATGAGGGCCAACTAATCCCTGCCACGGCCCATTTTCCCTTCACGGTAGAGCGTAAGATTTTTGGACTTTTCCAAAGTGATTTCCTTTTCTATGGAGGCATTACTATTTTCGTAAGTATTCTTACGGCCTTGTTGGGATACGCACTAATCAAGCGCTATCGTCCGATGAGATTTGTCCCGCTTGAGTATTCCGACAAACCAAAGGAAGAGCGAATTTACTATGAGATCATTAGCGACACCATAGGGCAGATGCGTCAGCGCTCGGGTGACCTAGCGCTTGAAGTTGCTATGCATACAGAGGGGCTTGTGATTGAGGAAAAAACGGGTAAGGTGCTCTCTCTTACGGATAGCCCCGCGAAAATTATAGCAGCGCTTGTTGCCGGATATGAAAAAACCCTTGGCAAAAAAGTATCTTTCTCCTTCCGTCGTTCCTAAAATGTACTATATTGTGTTTTTATTTTAGTTAATTTTATTTTTATTGCTTAAAGATAGTCGACCCACGTCACAAGCCAGAAAAGGAATAAAGGACTTCCTAATCGTGACACATGGGTTAAGTATATCCCCCTCCCCGTGCTAACTGCTAACCAAGAATGTGGATAACTTTAAAAAACTTTTTGAGCGAGTGAGGGGAATCGAACCCCCGTCTCAACCTTGCCGGGTGAGTAGAAGTGCGAGCTTTGCGTGAGCAGGTGATGGGAATCGAACCCACGCTCTAACCTTGGGAAGGTTATGTACTGCCACTATACTACACCTGCGAATACTACTCGCACTTTCACTCCCCGGCTTGGGAAGGATACATAATGCCGTTATACTATACCCGCGAACTAATCCCGCAGTTTTACGGTCAAATCCTGCCAATAGAACTCCGGCGTAACGATAAAAACTTTAGCGTTTTTCTTAGCGTCCCGCAACCATTGCTCATAATCCTGCTTCTCTAAAAACAGCCGCCCCTGGAGAATTTCCTTTTGCGCCTGCGGCACCAAAACCAGAGATTCAAATTCCGACAAGTCTAGGCCATAAACTACCCGCGCCGTTTCTTCTAAAGTTTTTGGATCCAGCTTCTGGCTATTGAGAATCTTTCCCTGCACAATCTGATTCAACTCTTTGCCGACTCGCACATTCAAATCCTGTTGTACCAACGCCTGCTCCACTAAATTATCCAGCACCGCCCGCCGCAACTCTTTTTTAAACTCTCGTGTCCGGGGATCAGTGTCTCCGCTAGACGACAACGCTCGCACATAATAATTATAAGCCACGGCATATTCAACCTCGAAATGATTCGCGGTAATAATCTGGGAATTCACCAGAGCCACCGGGTAATATCCATAATGGACTAAGTAGTAAGCCCCCAAACCCACGAACAGAATCAATAGAAAAGTTGTGAAGTATCTTTGGAGCGACATCATTGTATTTTGATAAGTTTTTCCCCGGGATTTTTGTAATCAAACTTGGCTTTTAGTTCCTTAGCTAGATTTTCGTCGTGAGAAAAGTATTCCAGATCGGCCTTAACCCGATCATTTTCCGCGGCTATTTGCTTGGCTTCCAAAGAAGCAGTCGTCAGCTTCCGGTCCAATTCCGCGTTGCTTTTATAAAAATTGACCAGTTGAACCGACAAAAAAACCATGATTAAAATTGAAGCAAGAATAACACCTAATCTCATTACCTTAAGTTTAACAAAACTGGAAAAACAAATCCCCACTCTACACAAAGAGTGGGGCTACTTATTTTGCCGGGAATAACGCTGAAACAGAGCCGCCATATACTTTTCGTCATGCACCAGCTTTTCATGCGCTTCACAAAGATACATCTTCGGTAGAAAATTAACGGAGATCACCAATCCCTTCTCCGGCCGCTGCGGGGCGCTACATTCAGCGCAAATTGTTCCTTTTTTGAACTTACCAACGCCATACTCTTTATCCTCTTCGCGCTTATTTTGCTTACCTAAATAGGAGCTCAAAGCGAACAACCCGCCGAGAAAAGCGATTGGGACGATGATCACCAGCGCCTCAATCATGGCTTCACTCCTTTGCTATTGTGAACTCCCGATATTCTACTAAAAAATCCCTACTTTTTCAAGAGCTCCTTGAAGACATGGGCAGAAATCTTGATTTGCGAACTCTCACCTCTCTCCTTCAATCTTTCCTTGCCCCGATCCTGCTTTTTCCAAAGCTTCATCTTACGAGTCCGATCGCCGCCGTTTTTCCCGAAGTTTCCAAGATCTTTTTTCATAGCAGAAATAGTTTCCCGCGCGATAATCCTACCGGCAGAAATTGCCTGCAGGGCCTGGGAAAATTGCTGTTTTGGTAAAAGCTCTTTCAATTTTTCCACCGCGGAACGCGCCTCGTGTTCCAAATCTTTTTTCGGCAAAATTCTTGTTAAACCCGGAACGGTCTGCTCCGCCACGGCAATTTCCAACTTAGCCACTTCCGATCTCTCATAACCGACCAATTCGTAGTAAAACGAGGCGAATCCATGCGAGACCGATTTCAACCGGTCATCCAAGTCGCGAATTAGGTCCGACAACGGCAAAGTAGCGCGAATCAAAATCTTATTCTTAAGAGTGTCGGTGGTGATATTAGTAATTCTATATACTTCTTTCAGCTGCAGAACTGCCCCTAAATACTGCGCGGGAGTGACAATTTCTATCTTAGTCATCGGTTCTTCGGCTGTTCCGTAGTCATTCGGGAAATCTTTCGGATTAGTTATCAGTTTTCCATCTACTTTATAAGCAACCGACGGGAAGCTGTGCACGGTCGGTATCTTAAATTCTCTTTCCAGCCGCTCAGAGGTAATTTCAAAATGAAGTTTCCCAAGAAATCCGCCCTTGAATCCCCGTCCTAAAAATTCACTGGCGTCCGCCTCAAAAGTCAGCGCTGAATCGGTCAATCGCAATTTTCCAAGCGCCTGCTTAAGCTCGTCGTATTTATCGCCTTCTTCCGGATAAAAAGACACAAACACTACTGGCTTTGGCTCTTTGTATCCGACCAGCGCCGGGGCTTCGCCACCCACTAAAGTATCGCCGATTTTCAATTTATCTGGGTCCTTAATTCCGGTGGCAATATAACCCGTCTCTCCCGTTTCTAGAGCACCGGACGGCTTCAATTTTGGAGTGAAAAATCCGATCTCTTTGGCTTTAGCGGTAGTATTGGTGGCGATTAAGCGGATATCCTGATTACCCCGGAAACTGCCGTCAAAAACCCGGACGAAAGCAATCACGCCCTTGTGTTCGTCATACAACGAATCAAAAACTAGGGCCCGTCCGACGTTCATCTCGGACTTTCTGGGTGGAGGAACCACCCGGACTATGGTTTCCAAAAGTTTATCCACTCCCTCCCCGGTCTTGCCGGAAACTTTCAAAATTTCTTCGGCGCCTACGCCAATCAACTCAGCCAAATCCAAAATAGCGTCCTGAATCTGTTCCGGTTCAGCCACGTCAACCTTATTAACTGCTCCAATTATTTTTAAATTCGCCCGCTTGGCATTCTCATAGTTAGCCAAGGTTTGCGCCTGAATCCCCTGTTGCGCGTCCACTAGAAGCACCGCCCCTTCAACGGCAGTCAGCGCCCGAGAAACTTCATAGGCAAAATCAGAGTGGCCGGGGGTGTCAATCAAATTTAGGGTGTAGGGTATAGCGTTTAGGGTATAGGACATACGGACTGGCGCCATTTTTATGGTAATTCCGCGCTCGCGCTCCAAATCCATAGAATCCAAATACTGCGCCTGCATCAGACGCTTTTCCACAGTGCCGGTTGCCTCCAAAAGCCGGTCGGCCAAAGTGGATTTCCCATGGTCAATGTGAGCGGTGATAACGAAGTTTCGGATATTTTCAGTCATTTTGCGTATGGCATAAAAATATCGTATAATAAGGTTTAGGTCTATAGCCAACGAAAGTTGGCTTTCTGCCCTTTCTATGGAACCCCAGGGAGAAGTGAAATTGGCCCGAACCTTAGGTCTGGGCTCTATCGTTTTATTGGGAGTTGGAGCGCTTCTGGGAGGCGGGATCTTTACTTTGCTCGGTCCGGCCGCCGGCTTAGCCGGTCCCGGGCTTTTTTTATCCATGATTTTGGGAACGATCTTGGCCTTTTTAAACCTGCAAATGTACATCGCCCTCGGCACCACCTTCCCGGAAGCCGGCGGCGGATACCTCTGGGTGAAAAAGGGACTGGGTGATTTCCAGGGATTTCTCGCCGGTTGGATGAGTTGGTTCGCGCATGCCGCCGCCGCGGGATTATACGCGCTGAGCTTCGGTTATTACGCCTTTGAAATTTTTAAAGTCATCTTCAAAGATGATTTCGGTTTAAGTCTGCTATCTTTTGAAAAGATACTTGGCATCGGAATTGTAATAATCTTGGGGTACTTGAACTGGAAAGGCGCCAAGTCTAGCCGGCTAACCGGTAATATCGTGGACGGCGTGCTAATTGGCGTACTCGTTTTATTTATACTGGCCGGCGCGGTAAAGATTTTTAGCGCGCCGGCAATTTCTTTCGCTCAATATACTCCTTTCTTACCTAATGGAATTTTTGGAATCATTAGCGCGGCCGCGCTTTTCTATATCGCCTTTGAAGGATCGGAAATCCAGGTCCAAACCGGCGAGGAAGCTAAAGACCCGAAGCGCGCGCTCCGCGTCGGACTTTTGGGCTCTTGGGCGATTGTCAGCGTTATCTACATCTTAGTAGCGGCAGTAATCATGGGAGCGACTCATGCCGACGGCCCAATCGGGCATGTTTTATCCGGTTGGGGCGAAGGAGCGATCGCTAAATCCGCCGCCGGATTCCTGCCATTCGGATATTTTGTGATGCTAGTAGGTGGAGTGCTAGCTAACCTTGGCGCCCTCAACGCTACAATTTACTCTTGTAGCCGAGTGGCTTTCGCTTTAGCCCGAGATCGTAATATCTGGACGCGTCTCGCTAATATTCATTTAAAAAACCTCTCCCCTCATTTGGCGGTAGTAATCTCCACTCTACTCATCGCGATTATGGTCGGATTTTTGCCTCTTTTTGATGTCGCCGCCCTAGCCAGCTTGCTCTTCATATTGCTATTCCTTCAGCTGAATATTGCCGGTATCAATATCCACTACAAATGGCCGGACACCCAATGGGCTTATAAAGTACCGATGTTCCCAATCACCCCGCTCATCGCTGTTGTCGCCTACATTTTACTCGCTATTACGATGCTTCAGGTTAATCTAAGCGCTTGGGTCATCGCGGCTTTTTGGATGTTGCTGGGACTAATTAATTATTTTTCCTACGTACAAACAAGGAGCCGTAAAAGTTTTGAAACCGGTATCGTGTACGAAGAAGCGGTGCGTATCGGGCCAAAGACCGGTAAGCGGATTCTTCTGCCGTTGGCCCCATA
>JBBTRE010000020.1:0-5892 GCA_038065375.1 Patescibacteria group bacterium
TGTCAAAGTTGATGGCGTCGTAGGGCAACTCCACCCACCCCGACCACTTCACTTCTTCTACTTCCACCTTCTTGAAAAGCTCGAGCTTTGACTTCGGGGGCTCGGGCTTTTCCGCCACAGGCGGAGCAGATCCCGTGCCGCTTGGAGGCGGCACGGGCTTTTCCACGCTGGGCGGAACTGCTGGCGTCGGCTGGGCCGCCGCCTCACTTCCGGTCACCTTCGGTTCGTCCTTCTTCTCCCCACCAGTCCACATCTCGTAGCCGAAGATCACCAAAGAAATGATGATCATCCCTACGAAAAACTTGTTGGGCTGAAGCATTACGACTGCGGGCTCGTCCTTCTTGTCGGCCATGTTGGCCTCCTCTTATTAGGAAAAGAGTTTTTCGATCACGTTGGAAACCTTCTCTACAGCGCCAGCAACTGCGCCGGTGCTGTTCTTCCCGAAATCGATGTGATGCACCTTCTTCGGGACGATCCCGTCGTTGATCTGCACCATCTCGATCGCTTTCTCCATAGGCATGAGCTGGCCACCATTTTTTAAGGACTCTGTCTGGTAGGCCCGCGCACGCTTCATGAGGTTCTTATGAATCACGTCCTTGGCCTTCGCATCCTGCTCGGCCGCTTCTCGACGAGTCTCCGCATCCTTCAGAGCTTGCGGCTGACCGGGGTCAGTAATGATAACCCCATCGATGGTGATGCCGAAGTAATCCTCCAGCCTCATCCCACCGATCCAGACACCCCGCAGACCCTCTCTGACGGCGTCACCAAGACTCTGAATCGCGGCGTCAGATGTCGCATCCTTACGCTTCGTAAACTTTCGCACTTCAATGCTCATGAAGTGCTTCATCCAGTCCTTCAGACCGGACTCCCTCTCCTTCTCGGACATCCTGTGGAAGTTTCTTTGAGACTCTGCCCTCTTGCTGTAATTCATACGGCCGGCGTATGGCACGCTATCTTCGCCGGAGGTTTCTGCGTCCATTTCGAACGCCAGCGAACCCCGGTCCAGCAAACCATCACGCACAACCGCCTCGAACGGAATGAAGAAGGGGCGGAAGATCCAGATCGGACCCTCTCCGCGATCCCTCCACGTCTTCCCCAGGAAAGCGATCACTCCTCCCTTGAAGGAGCTGATTTTCGCCCAACAAGGGAAGAACCAGCCCGCCGCGAGAATCAAATGATTCAATTGATGAACCCGCGACAGCGAACCGACTGACATAATCAGCGCCGCCGGCACCCCGAAAATCAGGGCGACCAGCAGACACTGACACGACACGTTCAGCCACGCCAAGTTCCGATGTTTCACCGAAACTTTGGGTGGCTGAGGACCAGCCGAAACGGCTTGCCCGCCCACGGCCGGAGCCGCAGTCGGAACTACTGACGGAGAGGCGCTCTGCCTCCGCCGCCAGATAATCGCCACCACCGCGAGCGCCGCAACCACAATGGTTGCCGCAACTCCCGCGCCGATGGCAAGACCCTTCAGAAGTTCGGGAAACATGGCTTATCTCCTTTTGGTAGATTTTTGAGTTTATCCCTTGCACAAAGTGTGTGAGGGGTTGGTTTTTTTGATTAAATTCTCAACGTGCTACTACCCAGCCATTATACACTAAATGACATTAAAAGTCAAGCCGTCCGTAATGGTTTAATAGCTTGGCGCCACCCAGGATGTCTACTTGTTAAACTTCTACTATTGCACGACCGTAAGATAGTAGAAGTTGCCGACCGCGAAATAAACGAATAGAGTTCAATGGCTTCCCGGAAGCAGAATAACCCGCACATACATCCAACCAAACGCCCATCAGCATAAAATAGATATTACAATTCTTTTCGTGTTTAATCTCCAGAAGATCTCATGGATGTATATGCGGGGTTTTCTTCGCCCCTGCCTGCCGGCAGGCAGGCTCAGCGGTTTGTCGTTCGATATAACGAACGAACCAAACCGCCTCCGGGATGTTCCGATAACCTATTCAACTTCACTTTAGGCGGAGGGATAAGAAAAAACCACCTCGTATTTCGAGGTGGTTTTTAGTCTTAACTCACATCTTTCCCAAGAATCCGGGCGATCTCTTTGGCAATGCCGCCGACCTCAATCCGGTTCACTTTGATCTCCTGCGGGATCACTCCGTTTTGACTCATCAGCAGTTCTAACACCCGAGTCTTGTCCAGTTCCGGGTTTCCATGGCGCAGACGCTTGGCTTCCCGCCGGTAATCGGTAACTGCAATATGTAGCGCTTTCCCCCTCTCCTCCTGTATACGCTTCAGCGAGACGACTTCTCCCAAACCATCTCTCAGCTTGATGTCCGAGATTGTAACGTAAGCCAGGGAGATGGCGTAGTAGGCCTCAAGCGAACGGCCGTCGGCCTGCTCGGTTTTGAAAAAACTAAGCAGACCATCCTGGATACCAACAACTCCGTCATAGATATCGCGGTAGGTATCACAGCGGCTGATCAGATAAGTCACCAAGCTTTCAATTCGGCTCTGCGCCGCTTCAAACCGCTCAGCGGAAGTGCCGAACAGCAATGATTCATTCAGGTAGGCCAACTGGGTTCTGATGCCTGCCGCAATCCGAACAGTAACCGGATCGCCCCGACGAGTTTCCGCTTCCACGAAAAATTTCAGATCCGCCTTGTCCAGCGGCCGGATCACATCCACCCACTCGTAGGGGCGGCGCAACCAATGCAATCCGGGACCAACTTCTCGATGACCACCCGACCAGTTGCAAATAATTGCTCCGTGCCGTGGTGGTACCCGAACCGTCATCGCCCAAGCCACTGCGGCAGACACTCCCGACACGACAGTGCCGGCAAAAGTTCCGTACTGAGAGCCGACGAAGTAAACCAGCAGCCCCCAACAACCCACGCAGAACGCTTTGGTTAAAAATCCGAGCAAACGAATCATGGCTTACCTCCCGAAATTGAGTTTGAGATTGGGTTAACGATCTGCCCGGTATTATACACTATATTATCTGTTTTGTCCAGTATAAATAAAAACCCCACAAACTTGATGGTTGTGGGGTTAGACACGGAAAATTATAAAAACTAAAACGCGCAATACGACAGCAAATGCCAGTAGTGGCGAGGAAAAATTCAGAGTCGGGATTACCAGCGTCACAAATAACAGAAGCAACAGAGACAACAGGGAGAGATCAATCATCGCGCCGATCCAGGCCCAGCGAGTTTTGTTTAACTCCGCCGCCGGATCAAAACCTCGGCAGTAGCGAGGATCCTGGGAAGCTAACTCCACGACCACCCGGAAATTAAAAGCTTGAGAAAGTTCCTCTGCCCATTTCTTGGCGGCCTCCAGTTTGTCTGAACCGAAAATTCTTAGAATAGCCGGATGATTTTTCTTCTGTTTGCCGCTGGCTTCCAGAATTCCGATCTGTCGTTCGCTAAAATTCGTATCGCTTTCCATCAGAACGCCATTAATCAGAGAAAGACCGGGCGAATCACAAACGCGAGGAAGAAATTTTAGCCCTCGAGCAGAAAAAAATTGACTAAGAGTCGCCGCGGAACCCAGTAACGCGTTGCTCATTTTTATTTTCTCAAAGTGCGATGGATAAATTTTACCGCGTTAAACAAATTTGCGGCAAGCCCGCAAATCGTGTTTAACTATGCTCATCAGCAACGCTGGGGTGGCGAAACGGCAGACGCACTAGCCTTAGGAGCTAGCGCCCGCAAGGGCATGTGGGTTCAAGTCCCACCCCCAGCACTAATTTAAAGAACCGGCCTCGCGCCGGTTTTTAAATTACTGGTCGGGACTTGAACTAGCCGCACCCCGTGTTGGAGAGCATAGAGAACCAGAAGGTTCTCTAGACGGGGGTCGGGGTGCGGCGAAAGTGTTCAATCAAGTTTTAGGCGGCAGCCTAAAAACGTAGCGAAGTCCCACCCTCGGCACAAAATTGAGTTACCGAAATGAGCAGGCTTAGGGGGTAATCTGGAAGGTTAGAGCTTGGTCATCGGTATCGGGCGTAGCTTGCGAATCAGTCACCCGAATAGTCATGTTGCAAGTACCCGCACCGCCAGCGTTGTTGCTAATCAAGTTGGCACCACTAAATGAATAGTTGTTGCCACTACAAGCCGGACTTTGACTTGGAATGCTGAAGGTGTAAGGAGTCGTACCACCAGTTGCCACGATAGCATCACTTGAGGGCACGTTAACTGTTTTATTGGGGACGGAAGTGGTAGTAATCACCAAATCGTCAATGGCGGCGGCAATCACAATAGATAGAGCCCTAGCGGTGGTTTGAACACCGGTCGTTACCTGTGTAGTAAAGTTGTAGGTGGCGGCCGTAGTCGGCGTGCCGCTAATCACGCCAGTACCGGCGGCGATAGAAAGTCCGGTCGGTAATGAACCGGAAGAAATGCTCCAAGTATAAGCACCAACGCCGCCAGCGGTTGCTGAGACAGTCTGACTGTAAGCCGTGTTGGCAGTGCCACCAGCTAACGAAGTGGTGGTAATGTTCAAAGCAGGAGATGATCCTCCAGCTCTACCTGAATTATAATTATGCGCGAACGCGGAGTAAGTAGTGCCGTTACAGGTAGAAGAAATTACATCCACAGCGGCGGGAGTTGGTATGTGACCACGCGCAGTCAACTCTCCATTTACCAATAGAGTAGTCAGAATCTTTTCGGAAATTAACTCACCATTGACGGTCAAACTACGGGCGGTTATCAAACAATTTTCATAATTACGGCAGGCCACTCTGTATGTGTAGTTATTATTTTGATCAGAATCCTGTGGAATTTGAGCCAAGCACTGAGGATTAGTTTGAGTGATATCGGTCGGAGCCGGGATAGTAGAACTCAATCCGATCAAGGTGTTTCTCAAATCTAGCAATCGTTGGGATAAGAAATTAAACGGCGAGATCGGGATGCCTAAATCCTCCAGCGGCTTGGTCGGTGAAGGTAGCGCAAAAATCCTCTCCGGCGCCGGTAAAACTATTTCTACCAATTTTTCGGACAAAACTCTGCCGTTGTCCAGAGGATCAGCCTCATCACCAACCACGCCGAAGATCAGATCGCGTATCCGGCGAGCGCCAATATAATTTTCCGGACCCGGCGGAGGTAAGTTCCGCAATTTAATGGCGGAATTCTGCAAGAAGTCCTGCGCGGCCTGACCGAGATCCTGTACATATTGAACCTGACCATCCGTGATAGTTTTGATCTGATTGACGATCCCCTTGAACGGCTCAACAAACACCTCAAGTGGTGGCAAGCCACGGCCTTCTTCGCTGTAAGTGTAACCTTTGATGACGTCGTTACCTGATGGTTTGGGAGATGGCAAAAGATCACCAGATGGAGGAGTTTGGGTAACCCCTGGAATTTGGAAGTTCGGGAAAATCCACTGCAAAACTGGTGGAATGCTGAAGATATTCAAAGATTGGGTCGGAGAAACAGGTTCAGCCGAAGGCGTCTTGAGGGTTACGTCGTCACCGCCCGATGGAGTCGGCTCCGGTGGAGGAGGCGGACATTCTTTTATGCCGTTCCGACATTTCTTCCAATCTTCTTGGCATTTTTCCAAATCCTTATTGCGTTGATTGAAACACTGCTCATATTGGGGATCATATGCTTTCCCCAACGCATCCTGACGATCCCTCTCCGTTGCTTGACATTGGGCTTTGCAAGCGGCAGTTACAGAAGAATTGACTCCGCCAACAGGGCAGGCGATCTCGCAAGAACGAACGTTGAAATTCTCAAATCTTGGGTCGGAAGCAACTGCATTGTTTGCATCTTGAACGGCCTTAGCCGAGCATGCCGCAAAAGCTGCATCGGCATCGTCAATACATTTATTTCGAGCAATATCACAAGCATCTTCAAGGGCCTTCTTTTCTGCGGCGGTGTTGTAGCACTGCGGGGCGGCTCCACCGGCCGGAGGCGCGCCCACGGCGGCCCCCCC
>JBBTRE010000021.1:0-36991 GCA_038065375.1 Patescibacteria group bacterium
TCGCCTGGAAAGAATTTCACGATAGCGAGGAATACATCGTGGTGCGCAAGGGCGCGACTCCGGCATTCCCCGGCCAGAAGGGGTTCATTGGCGGTTCCATGGGTGATGACGCAGTCATCGTGGAAGGCGTCGCCGCAGCAGACGAGAGAACGGCCCAGCTCCAAGAAAGGGCTCTCTACTCTACTGTGCACGGTGCCGGCCGAGTGATGAGCCGGACTGAAGCCGCCGGGAAGTACAACCGTAAGACCGGCGAAATGAAGAGGCCCGGCAAAGTCAGCCCGGAGATGATGCAAGAGTGGATCGCCAAGAAGGGAGTCGTCCTGCGGGGTGGCGGACTGGATGAAAGTCCGCATGCCTATCGCCGCCTGCCGGAAGTGCTCGCCGCTCAGGGTGGTACCGTCAAGGTCCTCCACACTCTCCGGCCGATCATCGTCGCTATGGCCGGAGCCAAAGAGTTTGATCCGTACAAAGACTAACAAAAGCCCCGCCTGATTAAATTCAGGTGGGGCTCTTTTTTAAAAAAAATCCCCCGCGAATTAACGCGGGGTTTTGATTTCTCCAATGTCTTCATTCCAAAGAGCGGGATTCTTTTCAATGAATTCCTTCATCAGCGCGATGCAATCCTTATCTTGCGCGCGCACCAACTTCACTCCTCGGGATTCCAGATATTTCTCCGGACCTTTGAAGTTCCGATTTTCGCCGATGATCACCAGCGGAATTTTGTAGAGCAGAATGGCTCCGGCGCACATATCGCACGGCGAGAGGGTGGTGTATAAGACCGATTTTCGGAAAGCTGCCGGAGATAATCTACCGGCGTTACGCAAGCAGACAATCTCCGCGTGAGCCGTCGGATCGTTTCTCTGCACCCGCTCATTAACTCCGCCGGTATACAACCTCTTTTCTACCACCAAAATAGAAGCGATCGGCAAGTATCCGAATTGGGCGTTTTCCTTAGCTAGGTGATAGGCCTCACACAAAAGCGCCTCATCAACCGGGTTCACTTCGCCTCCTTGTTGATGCTGAAGTAATCCAGCTCTTTTCCATCGGCGGTAATGTGCCGGAAATACAAATTCTCTCCCTGCACATCCACCAAACCGAATCCGTAATTTTCATTGTCAGTAACCTGAACTTCATCGTTGGCGATCGTCTTATAAAGACTCTTACCTCCGCAACCCTCAATAATCACCGTGGGGTTGATCGCCTCTGAATCGGCTTGATGGAAACGCGTATAAAGATGATCATGTCCGCAAAAAACGAGATCCACCCGGTACTTCTTCATCACCGGCAACCACCGATCTCTGACCGCGTTGTTACCACCACGGGGTCCATTGCGGCCGGCGGCGTTAGAAAATGGCGGGTGACGGAAGAATACAATTTTCCACAACTTATCGCATTTCGCTAATTCCTCATCCAACCATTTCACTGACTCGTCGCTGACGTTATTAGAGTCCAGGGCGATGAAATCGGCGTTGCCGTAATCAAAGTGGTAATAAATCTCCTTACCGGGCAGGACGAAATTCTTCAGCCAGGGTGAACCGCCATCACCGGAAAAATCATGATTTCCGATCGCGGGATAGAAAACAGCGTTAGCGATTGAATGCTTGTAGGGCGCGAAGAATTGCTTCGGGTAATCTTTGTCTTCGCCTCTGGGATAAATCAGGTCTCCGGTGTGCAAGATAAAATCCGCGTTGCGAGTCTCAATTTCCTTAGCAACAGCATACTGGTTATCCGACCCGGACCCGGAATCGCCAAAGACCGCGAAACGGAAACTGCCGCCCGAATCCAATGTGGAAATCCGGCCGCCGCCGATCTCCTCCCCACCACTTTCCGCTTTATACTCATAATCCTTCTCCGGAGAAAGACCGCTTAATTTAACAGCATGATAACGAGTTGGTTTGGGATCACTTACCGTCAACCAAGCATCCCCATCCATACACCGATAACTAACGACGGAATCAGATTCATCAGAAGTACGCCAAACAACGTAAATTTCTGTCTTTCCGTCAGCATCACCTCTCTGCAACATTGGACCGCCGGAGAAATGGCTTTCTCCTCCGGAACTGGAAAAGCGCGAGTAAATACAAGCCCCGGTCAAGCTAAGACCAAGAACTCCCGCCAACAACCATGCCGTTCGTCTTGCTGTCATACTAGCCTCCTCTTTCGTTGTATCAAAAAACCGATAACATTTTACGAAATATCGTCCAAATTGTCAAAGAAAAACCCCGCTGATCAGCGGGGCAAAATTTTCTCAGCTTCTTTCCAAATCAGTTCGGCAATTTGTTCCGGCGGAAGTAATTGACCGCCTTCACAACATTCAATCAACCGATGAATTCCCGGATCGTGCTGAGCAAGCCAGATATAAGCCGCCTCGGCATTTTCCAAGTGACGCAAATTATTTTCATGCCCATCGTGAGTTCCCGCGAGTAAATATTCGCGAGCCGCTTTCTTGGCGATCATCTCCTGACTGATCTTCGCCGGTACCCGAAGGATAATCACCAAATCCGGCTTTGGTATATCAAGCTGGCGGTATTCCAGATCGTAAAGCCAGGCAAGAAATTGTTCGCGTTCTTTCGGATCGGAAATCTTTCCGCCCTGATGGCCGGCGTTGGAATCCACATAACGATCCAAGACTCCAATTTTCCCGGTCGCGCGGATCTCTTTCAATTTGCTCTTGGCGGCCGATCGATCCAAAGCAAAGAGTGTGGAGGCGAGATATGGGTCAACTTTGTCGGGATCGCCAAAAGCTCCGTTGAGGTATTGATCAACCGGAACAGCAGAAGGCTCGCCATGTTGGGGAAAAGAAAAACCTACAACGGGAAATCCCTTAGCCGTCAGTCGTTCGCGCAAAATTTTCGCCTGCGTTCCTTTTCCGCTTCCATCAGTGCCCTCAATAACTATAATTTTCCCGGAAGAATTCATTGTATAATCTAATTGTATCCTTATGAAAGTAAAAGTTAAACGGATTGATAAAACTTTGGATCTGCCGGCCTATAAAACTTCCGGAGCGGTGGCTTTGGATTGCGCCGCTCGGATTCCTGTGACTATCGCGCCGAAAACTTTAGCGATGGTCCCGTTGAACGTCTGCATTAAGCTCCCGAAAAGCCATTATGTCTTCGTGGCGGCCCGCAGCTCATTGCCAAAACGAGGACTATTTATGGCGCACGGTGTCGGCATCGGCGATGAAGACTTCTGCGGTAACAACGATGAATATCACGCTCCGCTCTACAACTACACCGACGCCCCAGTGACCGTTGAACGCGGCGACCGAATCGCGCAGATAATCATCAAGCCATATGAAAAAGTAGAATGGGAAGAAGTGGACGACTTAGGCGACTCTAACCGCGGAGGATTCGGAACTACAGGTAAATAAAAACAGCCGCCCTTACTGGGCGGCTTTAATTATCTTCACAATCTCTTCTTTACTCGCCGGCGCCGAAATCTTTTTACTTTCTCTACTCATCACTACGGCCAGCCGCCCCGGAATCTCCAACGTCAAACGAGTTACCCGCTCAACTGTTTCCCGGAATTTCGCCGGATGAGCAGTAGCAAGCACGATGATCGGTGTCCGGGAAAAGCCGCGTTTGGCGATCTCTCCGGCCGCATGCAATCCGACCGCGGTATGCGGATCAACGATATAACCAAACTTGTCGTGAGTGGAAAAAATCGCAGCTTCCGTCTCCCGATCGGTTACCGTGATAGCCCTCAAAGCGTTATTAATCCTGACCGAATCCCCGCCACAGTGGTCAACAATCCGTCGCCAATTGCTGGGATTACCGACATCCATAGCGTTGGAAAGGGTCGGAATCGTATCCCGCGATCGCATCGTTCCGATCGCCAGATAAGCAGGAACCGCGCAGTTGCTATTAACTGCCGCCACGAAAAACTCCACCGGCAATCCCATCGCTCTGGCGAACAGCCCAGCCGTCAAGCTACCGAAGTTCCCGCTCGGAACCACGATAATCGGCTTTTCCTTCCTGCCATACTTCCAACGCAGCTTCTCGGCCGCCTCAAAGTAGTAGGGCATTTGGGGCAACAGCCGACCGATATTGATGGAATTAGCGGAGGACAAATTCAATTCCATGCGCAATCCGGCATCGCCCAGAATTTCTTTGGCAATCATCTGGCAATCATCAAAATCCCCCGCGACTTCCAAAGCATGGATGTTGCCGCCAAACGTTATCATCTGCAGTTCCTGAAGATTAGTCACCCGACCTTTAGGATAAAGGATAAAAACATTCACTCCGGGAACACCATAGAAACCGCTCGCCACCGCGCTTCCGGTATCTCCGGAAGTGGCGACAACAATGTTGATCCGCTCTCCTTTTTTGAGAGCCAAACGCATTTGCCTCGCCATAAAACGGGCGCCAAAATCTTTGAAAGAAAGAGTGGGGCCGTAGAAAAGTTCCAAAACGAACAAATTCTCCCCCAATTTCTGCAATGGAACCGGAAAGTTAAAAGCTTCACGACAGCTCTCTATCAAACCCGTTCGTGGAACAAATCCGGAAAGGGTGAGCATAGCAACGTCCGCGAAATGCGAGGATGTCCATCGGCGTTCCGGGAAACTCTCTGGCATATACAATCCGCCATCCGGCGCCAACCCCCTCATTAGTGCCTTACGAAAACCGACCTTCGGCGATCGCCCTTCGGTGCTGTAATAACGCATTTTCTGTCTCTTAATGAACCGACTATTTTTTAACACGAAACCGGCTAACAAAAAAGCCCCGCTTGAATGCGGGGCTTGAAAACTATTTAACCCTGATACCAACCGTCTCATTAGGATCGGCCGGATGGGGTACCAACTCTACATCGTCATCATCCAAACCTAGGTTGCCGATCACCCAAGACCAGGTTTCCGCGCTGTCCAAGCTGTTAATGTCGGGATCTTCGCCGGTCTCTTCCACCAACACCGGATCACTTAGGTAAAGCTCTCGATCAACCTCTTCATCGCGCATGGCTTTGGCAATCTTTTTCGCCCAATCTAAGCTCTGCGCGACAATGATTCTTATCCAGTGGTTAGCGGGTTTTTCATCCCCGTTTGCGTCGTAGGTGTAGGTCTGGAAAATGATTTTAAAGTTTTTCAAGGCCGAATCTCCATTTCCACCGGGTGGGTATCCGAATGGTCTTTGTCATACCAGGTAATCCGGAACTCCAGCACGATACAATCCTCCAGCGCTAAGAAGACGTGGCGGATATGTGGGGCAATAACAATCTCCTGTCCTTGCTCCAAAACGATTTCCTCGCGATAACCATCGTGCGCCTGAAAAACTGCCAGAACTTTACCTTTGGCAACGAAGATCTTTTCGGGATTCTTGGATGGATCGGTACCAATATGATAATGACCGCCGAACTTCACGCCCGCCTTACGATCTAAAACCGTCAGAGCAAACCGATTCGGCTGATTCCAGTTCCAGACATTTCCCTTGGGATCGTCCGCGGCATTCGCCGGGGCGATCTTGTGAATATATAAACCTTCCACGTGAGTCCTCTGAATGTTCTGCCGAGATAATACAATAATTTAAACCAACGGTAAAGAGCTGATCCGGTCGGCTAACTGCTCGGCGGTCTCCGTGTCGCACTCTATTTTCCGATGAGCGTATTTTTCATAAAGCGGTTGGCGTTCCAAGAAAACTCCCGCCAGGCCTTTTTCCGCGAAACCGACAATGCCCCGCCCGGCGATCCCATCTCCCAATCTCTGTTCAATGGTGGCCAACGGCGCGGACAAATAAATAACGTTGGTTTCCCGGCAGAGTTTTTCCATCGCCGACTCGGAATACACGATGCTCCCGCCCGGCGAGAAAACAGTCCTCTCTAAATTTAATCCTCGCGTATAAAATTCCTCCAAACGGGTAAGTTCAGCGTCGCCTTTTTCTTTCGCGATCTGACTGTGTGTCTTGCCTTCACTGTCACGAATGAGATTGTCCAAATCTACAAAAGAAAAACCGATCTTGGCGGCCAACAACCGTCCGATGGTGGATTTACCAACACCCGGCATTCCAATCAAAGTAATTCCCTTAGGCACGCGGCTTTAAGTAACCCTTCTTCATCAAAAGCTCGGCGTTCAAAATTGCTACCCCGGCGGCGCCGCGAATCGTGTTGTGTCCTAAAACCACCATTTTAAAACCCAAAATTGGATCTTCCCGCAAACGTCCGACCGAAACCGACATCCCGCCTTCGCGATCCCTATCCAGACGGGTTTGCGGCCGAAAACTATCTTCGTGATAAAAAAGCGGATGCTCGGGAGCGCTCGGCAATTTCAACTTCTGCGGCTCACCCTTAAAACTTTTAATCAGCCGCTTAATCTCGCCCAACTTTGCCGGTTTGCGGGTTGAGAAGGCGACGGTGAGAAAATGCCCGTCTTTAACCGGCACCCGGTTGCACTGCGCGGAAATTTTGATATTCGCCAGCCTAAAACCTTTCTTACTTATCTCGCCAAGCAGCTTCAACGGCTCCCATTCTACCTTCGGTTCTTCGCCGCCGATCTGCGGAATGATATTGTCTAAAATATCCAGCGAAGGCACACCCGGATAACCGGCGCCGGAAATTGCCTGCATAGAAGTAACCATCACCTTGCTCACCCCGAACTTCTGATGAATCGGCTTCAGGGCCATCACCAATGGAACCGCCACACAATTCGGATTAGTGACGATAAATCCCTCCCATTTCCGGCCGGCCTGCTGAGCGGGAATCGCCGCGATATGATCAGCATTAACTTCCGGAACCAAGAGCGGCACATCCGGCTCGGTCCGATAATTTTTAGTGTTGGAAATAACCGGGTAACCGGCTTTGGCAAAAGCTTTTTCAATCTCGCCCGCGACATTCGCGTCCAAACCGGAAAATACGAAATCGCATTTCAAATTCGCCACGGCCGCATCCTGAACTTTAATTTCCCGGATGTTTTCCGGAATATCCACCTCCTGTTTCCATCGGCCGGCCACCGCTTCCTCATATTTTTTCCCGGCCGATTCTTTAGAGGCCGCCACGGCGGTAACTTCAAACCACGGATGATTTTGAAGCAAAACAATAAACTTCTGCCCCACCGTTCCGGTAGCTCCGAGAATGCCCACTTTTAATTTCTTAATTTGTTTTTCCATTTTTTATTCTTAAAATTCCGTTAAGCACTGCGGCCGCGGTAACTTCTGCTCCCGCCCCTGCTCCACGGATTACCAGCGGGTTTTTATAATATTTGGTATAAATAGCGAAAATATTGTCGGCGCCAGACAAACCGGCAATTGGGTGCTCCATTGGAACTTCTTTCAGCGAAGCCGCCATTCTGCCATTTTGAACCGTCGCGACATAACGCAAGACCGATTTTTTCGCCTTCGCCTTCTTAATCCGCCCGGCAAAATAGGCGTCCGGCTTAACTAAGCTTTCTAATTTTACATCAGAGAATTCGGCTGGCAAGCCAAGTTCCCTGGCAAGAATCAATAACTTCCGCCCCACATCCTGTCCGCTTAGATCCTCTCTCGGATCCGGTTCGGTATAGCCCAGAGCTTTCGCCCGGGCCACCAAATCACTAAATTTATTTTTTCCGCTGAAGTTATTAAATAAATAACTCAAGGTTCCGGAAAAGACACCTTCAATCTTTTTAATTTGGTCTCCGGCGGCAAGTAAATTCTTAATTGTGGCAATGACCGGTAGACCGGCCCCTACATTGGCGTCGTAATGGAAAGATTTCTGATAGGTGGCCAGCAGAGAGCGCAAACCCGAATATTCTTTGTGCGGCAGCACATTAAACTTTTTATTCGGCGTCACGATATGAAATCCGGCTTTTACAAGTTGCGGATACATTCTCGCCACTCTTTCGCTGGCCGTGCAATCCACAAAAACTTTCTCACCACGCATCTCCGCCGCTTGCCGGACAAATTCCGGCAGATTCACTTTTTCGCCATTTTTCAAATCCTTCTTCCAATTTTTTAAATCAATCCCGCTTTCTTTCAAGTGCATCTTCTCAACATCGGCAATTCCCCCAATCTCTAACTTTGAACTTTGAACTCTAAACTTTAAACTAGCCAGTTGCTGTAGCAATTGGCTGCCCACCACGCCCGTGCCAACTAAAAAGATCCGAAGGGACTTGGAATCAAAAAATTCGGAGTGTAAAACATTAATCGCCTCGGCTTTCTTTTCCTCAGACACCACTAAAGAAACATTCCGCTCCGAACCGCCCTGAGCAATCGCGGCGATATTGATTTTGGCCCGGCCTAAAGAATTGAATATTTTCCCGGCGATTCCCGGCACGCCTCGCATATTATCTCCCACAACTGCCACAATGCTCTGCCCATCCTTGCGTTCAACGGCCACCTTCCCTCTACGAATGTCATTTTCAAATTCGGACTTGATAGAAGAAACCGCCCGATCGGCTTCGGATTTTTTCACCGCCAAACAAATTGTATGCTCGGATGAAGCTTGCGCGATCAGCACCACGTTGGCTTTCGCTTCAGCAGCGGCGCGGAAAACCCGCTCCGCCGTCCCGGGCATACCGGCTAACTCCGTGCCACCGACTGTTATCAAGCTCATCCCGTCCACTGAAGAAATATTTTTTACCGGACCTTCAAAATCCTTGCTACTTGCTACTTGCTTCTTGCTACTTATTTCAGTCCCCGGGTGTTTCGGGTTAAAAGTATTTTTGATCAGCACCGGAATTCCTTTTTTAATCGCCGGAACCATCGTCGCCGGATGAATTACTTTCGCTCCGAAATAAGCCATCTCAAAGGCCTCCTCATAGCTGATTTGCGACAAGGTAAAGGCGCTTTTTACTATCCTCGGATCGGCGGTCATCACGCCGTCGGCATCTGTCCAAATTTCAATCACGTCGGCGCCAAGCGCGGCTCCGAAAATCGCGCCGCTGTAATCTGAACCGCCACGACCAAGCGTAGTCGTCTTCCCCGCGATATTAGAGCTTATAAAACCGGTGATAACGGGGATAGGTTTTAGGGAATAGGATTTAGGGTTTAGTAATTTCCGGAAAAAGTTCTGAATATTTCTATTTGTGACAACGAAATCAACGGAGGCATTTTGAAAATTAGAATCGGTTTTCACCAACTCTCGCGAATCCACGGCAATACTTGGCGTCTTCTTATTAATATAGGCGGAAACTAAATTCGCAGACAGTCTTTCGCCAAAACTAACTACCAGATCCAGCGCCATCGGCGAAGCATCGCCAAGTAATTTAATTCCCTTCATCACACTTTCCAACTCCGACAGCAATTCGGTCGGCGCGGCTACTCTTAGTTCTTTGGCGGCAGTAAGATGTTTCTCTTTGACGAAATCAAAATCCAGCGCCAGAAGTTTATCGGTTACTCCCTGCATGGCCGACACCACCACCGCTACGCCGCCATTCTTGCGCGCTTCTAAAACAATTTTGGCGACATTTTGAATCCGCTCGGCTGAGCCGACGGAAGAACCGCCAAATTTCATTACTTTTACAAATTTTGCCGCCTTTGGCATAACGGCCTAATTATAGATGGTCGCGGGAAAATAAAAAAGCCACCGCGGAATTGCTAGCTAGTGAGTCGCAGGAAATTGCGCTTACCGACTTGCAACAAAACCTCGCCGGAAATTTTAATCACTTCATTGGGATCTGATTTTTTCTGATCATTAATTTTCACTCCGCCCTGCTCAATCAAACGCCTCGCCTCGCTCTTGCTAGTCGCCATTCCGGTTTCTACCAGCAAGTCCACTAGCATCAAACTTGCAACTTTTAACTTAAAACTTTTAACTTCGGACGGAACGCCGCCTTCGGAAACCACCCGGATAAATTCCTGCTCCGCTTTTTCCGCCTCTTTTTCTCCGTGATATTGGGCGACGATCAATTTCGCCAAACGAAACTTCGCGTCACGAGGATCGGCAATCGTCCGCTCTTGATCAGTGCAAAGTTTGTAATATTGATCAATTAAATTATCGGAAATGGACATCACTTTACCGAACATCATCTCCGGCGCTTCAGTGATACCAATATAATTTCCCAAGGATTTAGACATCTTCTTTTCTCCGTCGGTTCCGACTAAAAGCGGGAAGGTAATCACATCCTGCTCCGGTAAACCCATATGCCGTTGTAAATCCCGACCGGTCAGCATATTAAATCGCTGATCGGTGCCGCCAACTTCCACGTCGGCCTTAACGATGATTGAATCGTAGGCCTGCATCATCGGGTAGATTAACTCATGCATGTAGACCTCCACTCCCTCCTTGATACGTTTAGCGAAATCATCACGCTCCAAAATCCGTTGAGTTGTAAACTTGCCCATCAAACCAATCACATCAGCAAATTTCATCTTTTTAAACCACTTGCTGTTATATTGAACTTCCGTTTTCCGCAGATTCAAAATCTTTCCGACTTGTTTAAAATAGGTCTTGGCGTTCACTTTGATTTCCCGATCGCTAAGCGCGGGGCGAGTTTTGGAACGCCCGGACGGGTCGCCGATCTTGGCGGTATAGTCTCCGATAATTAAAACGATTTTATGGCCGGCGTCCTGAAACTCTTTCAACTTCCTCAAGATAACCGCGTGGCCCAGATGAAGATCGGGCGCGGTCGGATCAGCTCCAAATTTAATCCGCAATGATTTTCCTGACTTCAAAGCCGCCGCCAAATGTTCTTTGACGATTACATCTTCGACTCCTCTAGCTAAAAGCTTCTCTGAATCCATGGCTTTAATTTTAGCTTAAAAAAAACGCCCCCGCAATTTGCGAGAGCTTACCACTACCAACGATTCTGCCAAATACGATAATAAGTGATTGTGCCGTGGACACCGAGGAACACTACGATCACGGAGATTAAGTTGCCGCTGGCAAGCCCAAGTACGCCGCCCAAGGCAATTACAGAGCAGCAAATCATCAGAGTAAACGACCAGGCCTTTCCCGGTGTTTCGTCTTTTGACGCGTGCAAGCAGTAGCCGACCGCCCATACCAGAAAAGCCACTGTCGTGATTCCCATTCCGCCGATGAACATATTAATCTCCTAAAAACTGGATAAAGATTAACGTAAAAATAATTCCTCGTCAAATAAAATAGCCGCATCCCTTTTGGGATGCGGCTATTAAGTTATTCACTGATCGTGTGCGTTTCCGGGTGATACCGGTAAACCGTCAGAATCACCATCTTGTCGTGGTCGTCCAGACGATTAGAGCGGACGATGGCAAAGAGCCACTTCGTCTGATCATCCAGGTAGTAATCGGTCCAGTGACGCCCTTCGTCCAAGTTGTGCAAGATCATCTTGCGCTTGGCTTCCGGATCCCACTGGGCTAGCTTGGAGCGCTGGAACATATCTTTCAGCGCTTTGACGTAGAACTCAAGAGACTGCTCGGCGATCTGCTCTTTCTCTTGAGCGCCGAAACACCGGCCGACGAAGCGCTTCCAAACATGTTCGGTGACGATCGTCTCGCCCGCCTCTTTATGCTTGATAGTCCAGCCGGGCGGATGATTGATGATCGCCCAGAACTTCTTCACCGCCTCCCGCTTTTTCTCCGCCTTCTCCTTCTTAATCTGATCAAGTTCCTCGCGAGTTCGGATGCGTTGTTCTTGATGCTTCTCATCTGTCGCTTTGCCGATTGACTCCGCCTCTTTGGCGAGCCAATCGGCAGTTTCCAGTAGAACGTCTTTTGTCCGGGAAACGAATCGGGGAACATTGAGATCACTCATGCCGTCGCCGGATCCCGTGAATCCGATGCTCTTCAACCAGCTTTTAGCCGGAAACTGACGATACTGCCTGCTATACTCCCGCTTGTGAGATTGGTCAGCTAAGAGATGATCGGCAATACTCGCCCTGTATCGCGGATGGAAAATCATCAACAGATACAGCTGACGTAGTTCCTGTTGAGAAAAAGAAAGCAGAAACTGACTACGTGGACGTTCAGCCACAAATCCTCCCTCTGCTAGTGTAAATGCCACTCGCTCTCAACGGACCACCCGCTGATAGCCGACGGCGGATTTCAATGTACAGCCAAGGGATTATATCATACTTACCGTTGTTTGTCCAGACCCACCACCCCGCACACTTTTGGTGTGCGGGGTAAGGTTTTCTAAACAAAATCTCCGCATAATGCGGAGATTTTGTAGAAAGCCCTTATTTCTTGCTTTTGATAATCTCATCCACCACTCCATACGCCTTCGCTTCTTCCGCACTCATGAAATAATCTCGGTCGGTATCTTTCTCGAGTTTGGTCAAAGTCTGACCGGTGTGCTTGGAGAGCACGTGATTCAAGCGATCCTTGATCTTCAAAATATGCTTGGCGGCAATCTCCACCTCCACCGCCTGGCCTTCGGCTCCGCCCATCACCTGGTGCAACATAATCTCCGCGTTAGGCAAAGCAATACGCTTACCCTTTTTGCCGGCCGCCAGCAATACCGCCCCCATTGAGGCCGCCATGCCGACGCAAATAGTAGAAACATCCGGCTTCACATATTGCATAGTGTCGTAAATCGCCATCCCCGCGGTAACCGAACCCCCCGGACTGTTGATATAGAGCTTGATATCCTTCTTCGGATCTTCGTGCTCCAGATGCAATAGCTGGGCGATAATTACGTTCGCCTGACCATCGGTAATCGGGCCGCCTAAAAAGATGATCCGCTCTTTCAAAAGACGAGAGTAAATATCATAAGACCGCTCCCCTCCGGGAACCCGCTCAACGACGGTCGGGATCAAATATTCGTTCTTTGCTTCTTTCATGGTTAGAAATTAGAGTAATTAGGTTAATTAGAAATTGCTTTTTATACAAGCTACTGCTTTTCTAAAAAGCTATAGACCTTTTCATTTAGAAGCACACTATAATTATAGTTGTAATCGCCTCCGCCTCCAAGCTTGGCTTCTACCTCCTCCGGCGTCGGTTCTAATTTTTCCGTTTGGGCGATTTTATAGATCACCAAATTAGAAGCCACGTTTTCTTTGGCTCGAGCATGTAGATCCTGGGAAACTTGCTCCTCGGTCTTGCCGGCGGCCTTCATCATCGGTCCCCACTGCTTGCTCATCCCCTGGAAAGTCTTTTCAATCATCACCGCCGGAAGATCCAAATCAGATTCCTTAATAATTTCATCCAGCATTTTCAAACGCAAACGATCACGCTCTTTCATCTGCTTTTCCAATAAGATTCCGTCGTTGACACTCTTTTTCAGCGCTTCCAGATTTTCAAATTTGCCGACGGTTTTGGCAAATTCGTCATTGAGTTCCGGTATCTTATCACCCTCTTTCTCTTTCCGGGACTGCTGAATCCACTCCAAAGTTTTTTCTATTTCCCCGGCCTCCACCTTCATCTCTTTCTTCTCGCCTAAAACTTTATGGGCGATCTTTTTATAATTACCCAGTTTCAGCTCCGGGAAAATAGTCAAAATCGCTTTATATTTAATTCCCAGCTCCGCGTCCTCCACGGAAACCTGTGGCGTATCAATCAGAGTCCACTCCTTATCTTTAGAGACCTCATCTAAACTCCAACGGATTGCTTCCTTGGCGGCATCGCTAAAAACCGATTCTTTATCCACGGCGGCGTCGGCCATCTCCTTCGGAGCAGCGCCGGGACGGAATCCTTTTATCTGAACGCCGGCCAGCGCCTTTTGATAGGCGCTTTCGTAATAAGGCAGAAATTCTTTTTGGTCCAAGCTAATCTCAACTTCAATTTGAGAGCCCGGTAATTTTTTAAAACTGTTTTTCATTTTTTGAGTTAGCTCCGACGCTACCGGTCGGAGAGCCGACTTCTGACGTCGGCTTTGTGATTTGTTTATTTAAGTAATCCTCTCCCCGATTAATCGGAGAGAGGATCGGGGCCGTCATCAAGAGAAATTTTGTCTTTCAGGCACTGGCTGATGAAGCGTTTGTGATTGGCGCAAAGCGGAATGTAGCAACCGCGGATTGAAATCAATTTTTGTCTCAGATCCTCGTCGTCGCCACTGCCGTATTCCAGACAAATGATGCATGGGTCTGGACGATCCACTGCCTCTTCTGACTTAATCCGGCCGCTCTGCCGATCACGGTAAATCATCACCTCATTGTCTTCTTCCCTATTAAGGAATCGAGTGATCGCCTCGCGGCAACGTTCAATGGCGTCCGCTTCCAGCAATTCCCGATTCCCTTTGAATAACTTCCCGAAGATCATTGCGACGAGAACTGCCACCAACAAATAGCAAAGGACCGCTAGCACCATCCAATCCCCATCAGTCATGGACTTCTCCTGTAACTAAAAGAACTAGGGAATTATAACAGAAAATTAACTTTCTTACAAGAGCGGCACGATCAACAAAGCCACGATACTGATTACTTTAATCAACGGGTTAATGGCCGGACCGGCAGTATCTTTGTAGGGATCGCCGACGGTATCTCCGGTAACCGCCGCCTTGTGCCAATCGGTTCCCTTAGCGCCGGCCGCTTCAATATACTTCTTGGCGTTATCCCACGCCGCGCCGCCGGAAGTCATAGACATCGCCACGAACAATCCGGAAACGATGGAACCCATCAATAAACCACCCAGCGCCTCCGGGCCAAGTCCGAATCCGACTAACAACACCGCGGCAATCGGCAACAGCGCCGGCACAATCATTTTGCTTAGAGCCGCTTTAGTAACAATATCCACCGCTCTCGCGTAATCCGGTTTTGCCGTGCCAGCCATAATACCCGGGATTTCCCGGAACTGGCGACGGATTTCTTCCACTACCGCTCCCGCGGCTTCACCTACCGCCCGCATGGCGATGGAACCGAACAAGAAAGGAATCGCCGCGCCCAAGAATAAACCGACTACCACTAACGGATCCTGCAGGGAGAAGACCACATCTTTTGCCAGCGCGGATAACTCTTCCACGTAACCGGCAAACAAAACTAGGGCCGCCAAACCGGCGGAAGCAATCGCATAACCCTTCGTAACCGCTTTCGTGGTATTGCCAACCGCATCCAACGCATCGGTAATTTCCCGGACTTCTTTCGGCGCGCCGGACATCTCCGCGATACCGCCGGCATTGTCCGTAACCGGGCCAAAAGAATCAATCGCCACCACAATACCCGCCACCGACAACATCGCTGTCGCGGCTAAAGCGATTCCGTACAAACCAACCAAGGCATAAGCAGACAAAATTCCGGCAACAATTACTAAAATCGGCAGAGCGGTAGATTCCATACCCACCGATAAACCCATGATGATATTAGTTCCATGACCGGAGCGGGAGGCCTCGGCGATGGATTTAACCGGGCGATAATCTTTCGCTGTGTAGTAGTCGGTAATCACTACCATCAGAATGGTGACCGCCAAACCGACAACCGTCGCCAAAAAGACATTCAGATAATTTTCCGGGAAATAAACTTTTGAAGCCCAGAAAAAGAGTGCCGCGGAAACAACAATCGCCACTATCAGCGACTTATACAAAGCGCCCATAATGGACTTGCTCTTACCCAATTTGGCGAACCAGCCGCCAACAACCGAAGCCAATATTCCCAATCCTCCCAGAACCAACGGGAAGGCCAATTGCGCTCCGCTCAAAGTAGCCGCGCCAAGCAACATAGCGGCGGTCAGCGTTACCGCGTAAGTTTCAAAAAGATCGGCGGCCATACCGGCGCAGTCACCGACGTTGTCGCCCACGTTGTCGGCGATCACGCCGGGATTACGCGGATCATCTTCCGGAATTCCCGCTTCCACCTTACCAACCAAGTCAGTGCCGACATCCGCGGCTTTAGTAAAAATGCCGCCGCCGAGACGGGCAAAAATAGAAATTAAACTGGCGCCAAAACCAAGACCGATTAAGGCCTTAGGATCACCGGTAGCAAAATAAAATCCGGCCACCGAGAGAAGCCCTAAAGCAACTACTATATATCCGGTGACCGAACCGGCTTTAAAAGCCAAAGAAAGAGCGGGGGCCAAACCATGACTGGCCATCTCCGCGGTTCTAGCGTTAGAGCGGATCGCTACATTCATACCGATATAACCCGCTACAGCTGAAGCAACCGCGCCGATTAAGAATCCGACCGCGGTAACTCCGCCAAAGGCAAAATACAAAACTACCGCCAATGGCAGGGCCACCAGCGCGACGCTTTTATACTGACGATTTAAGTAGGCGGCTGACCCCTCCTGAATGGCGGCTGAGATTTCCCGCATCTTCTCATTTCCTTCGGGTTGTTTTTTCAGCCAAAGCATAATGTAGGCGCTGTAAGCTAACGCGACAACGACCGGGACGAAGATCAGATAATTTATAGTCATTAGTTATTAGTAATTTGTTATTAGACCCCAACTTTCGGCTCACCAGCGGCTTTCTCCGGCTCCGCCGCATCCGCCACTCCGCCCACCGTCGCTTCATCCGGTTTTTCGGCAGAACGGACATCAATCTTCCAACCGGTCAATTTAGCGGCCAAACGAACATTTTGGCCTCCCTTACCGATCGCCAGACTCAACTGATCGCTTGGGATAAAAACTCGGGCCTCGCGACGATCCAGAATCTGCACTTCTTTCACTTTGGCCGGAGAAATGGAATTGGCGATAAATTTAGCCGGGTCTTCCGACCATTCCACAATATCCAACTTTTCCTGACCCAATTCATTGCTGACCGCCATAACCCGGGTGCCGCGTTGTCCGACACAAGAACCAACCGGATCCACCCCATCCATTTTGGACATCACTGCGATTTTAGTGCGGCTTCCCGGCTCGCGGGCAATGCCTTTAATTTCAATCACTCCATCATTTACTTCCGGAACTTCCAGAGCAAAAAGTTTACCGACAAACTTCGGATGAGAGCGGGACAAAACAATACCCGGCATCTTCGCGTCCGCCTGAACCGCTAATACATAAAAGCGAAGACGCTCGCCGGCGCGATAATGCTCTCCCGGAATCGCTTCATTGAAAAACAACACTCCGGTAGTCCGGCCGAGATCAACATAGACATTACCGCGGTCATAGCGTTGAATAACGCCACTGACGATTTCCCCCTCTTTGGTCTTAAATTCTCCCAAAATAGATTCCCTTTCGGCCTCCCGCAAACGCTGTAAAATAACCTGCTTGGCGGTCTGGGCGGCAATACGGCCAAAATCTTCCTTCGTCTCCAAAGGAAATTCCATTTCATCGCCGACTTTCACGCCGGATTTCTCTTTCTTCGCCTCTTCTACCAGCATGTGCCGGTCGGGATTATAACGCGGCATCAAGGTTTCACCTTCGGCGCTAACCTCCTCCCGCCCAGATGGCGCCTGGCGGAGCTCGTCCCCTTCAGGGGCGGCTCCCTCTTCAACAAAACGCACCGTGGTTTCGTCCACTACGGTCTTTACCTGCCAGAATCTCAAATCGCCGGTCCGGAGATCAAATTTACACTTAACCAGCTCGCCCTTTTCGCAATACTCTTTTTTATAAGCCGCGGCGATGGAAGACTCAATCGCTTCCAAAATTTTCCCCGAATCAATTCCCTTCTCTTCGGAAATTTGCTCTACCGCCCGTTTTAACGTTTTTAAATCGAAAAGCATTTATTTTTTAATTTTTGTTTTAACCTTTTTAAGAATAATGGCCGCTCCTTGAGCGACCATTAATCCAATAGAACAAGTATAGCGGATGGCCTACAAAAAGTCAAGGGGGCAAGAAAAAGCTGCCCGATGGCAGCTTTGTTACGCTAATACCTAATCGCTAATCCCTAGTCGCTATCTTAAGATCTCATCGCACAATCTCTGGCTGATGAATCCGTACTTAGTCAACAAACGAAGTTTGCGTACATAGCGCGGATCCTTTTTGAGCTGATGAAGCGCTTGTAGGCGGCGTAACACGGATGGCTCTCCATTCTGGTAGCAGTAAGCGTCAGTGGTCATCGTTGCCACGTCTTCAAAATAATCGGTGGAGGAATATTCATCCAGTAATCCCTGGGTCGGAAAAGCATTCCAAGAATATTTCTTTCCGTAAACATCTCCGGCCGCCTTCCGAAATTCAATCCCGAAAGCGCAATCTTGACCGCTGCGCCGTCGGCATCCCAAAGAAAAGTGGTAAGCATGGACTGCTTCGTGCCAAATCGTTACCGGGTTATGAAAGTGCGTCGGCCTAACTGAAATCTCGCCCGACCCCTCGCATAGTCCGACATAACTCTCGCCGCCATAATCAGCATTGTCGGTTACAGTAACCGACGCGATCGCCGCTACGATTTTAGGATCAATTTCAGAAAGCAGCCGGTCAAATTTTTCCACGTCCTCCCGAGACACCGGACCGGTAACCGTAAAGCCGTGAATGGATTCATAGCTGGAGACCGGAAGCGCTCTGGGAATCGGCTGGCAACTGCATCCGACGAAAGTACAAACCAGTAAAAGCGCAGCGGCCACAGATCGGATCAGCAATTTTCACCTCTCAAACTAAGCTGTAATGATTATAACAAAAAATGACCCCGCAATAGCAGGGTCATTTAAGAATTTCATCGCGCAACTCCCGGCTGATAAATCCGTATTCAGCGAGCAACTTCAACTTTTTTTCGTAGCGAGAATCTTCCCGCAACTGACCGGATTTTTTCATCCGGTGAAGCAACGAGTCAGGATAGAATTTGTATGAGTAGACGGCTTCGGTAAATTCAGCTATATCCTCAGAAACGTTCGTGGTGGCGTAATCGGTCAGCAGACCGTTGGCCGGGAAGGTCTGACCCGCAGTCGGTTCGTTGTAGACCAGGCCAGCGGTAAAAAGCCAAGAGATGGTCAGCGAGTAAAACCGGGGTCCGAAGATGCCAGGTTCGCTTAGAGAAAAATAGTAAGCATGCGCCGCTTCGTGCCAGACCGTTGTATACCGCCACAACCCGTCTCGCATAAAGCAAATTTCTCCTCCCGGCCAGCAGTGCCCAACAGCAGTCGACCTCTCGTAGTGGCAGATGTCGGGGCAAAACGAAACTTTTTTAACTGTCCGGATCACCCGAGGCTCCATGTGAGACAAAGCGGTATCAATAGAATCAATCTGCTCCTTCGTGAAATTTCCGTAGATGGAATAACCGTACTTAGTCTGCAGTCCTTCAGCGGGCGGGGGTAGAGAGTGACATCCGGAGACTACTAAGATGAGCGCCAGGCCGAAAATCGGGCGAAGACTCATTTGCCTCCTCCTTTCCTTATTAAGGTTTCTGCCGAGACTATACAATAAATCTCCGGCAAATGCAAGCCCCGTCACCAGATCGAGCAGTCCTCTTTCCCATCGTCCAAGGTTAATCCTGGATATGCATTCACAAAATTAGATTTGCGAACTCTCAATATTGACCTTAAGAAAGCGAGCAGACGATGCACTGCTCGGCTCGGTGCGGGGCAGGCTCCTGTTAGAGTTTCTCGTTGATAATTTCTATGCGCCGGGTGTCGGGGTGAAACTCCAGCTCATCGTCGCCATAAATAATTCTCGGCTTATATCCGGGCGGGTCATTTTTTAAACCGCGCTCAATCCGGCGTAGCTGTATCCGGCGCAAAATTTTCTCCAGCCAATCTCCCAAAAAACCGGACAATAAACTACCCGAAAATCTTTTCGCCAAAGATGGAGTATTCCAGCGCCATCTTAAATCTTCCCTAAACGCTAATCCCCCGGACCAATCCTGGTTGGCGGAGAAAAATTTCCGGACTTTTCCCGTAGTCCCGAAAACCGGAACTAGATTTTTATAGAGCATTTGCCAATATTTATCGCGCGGGCCGGATAGCCGATAACTTTTCTCCGTTACAAAATGATTCAGACAAATTTTATCGGAAGCTGATTCTTTGTGATTCAACTTACTTCTCCGCCACCCGAAAAATCCGAAAGCCAGAATCGCGAAAAGGCGGGCGCTGAAAATCCGTCCCGAGCGAACGCCGACAATCACATCAAAATCGGATAATGCGTTCACCTGACCGGTCGCCATTGAACCGGCCGCCACCGCGAAATCAACGAAAGGAAGATAGCGGAACAACCAGGCGCGCCGTAAAAATTTAATCCACTTTTCATCATAGAGAACTTTTTGCCGCCGCTCAGCGATGCTTTGATCCATTGTTTCTATTATATATAAAAAAGACCCCGCGAAATGCGGGGATTCAAAATTAACTAGAAACAACCAGGAACCGGCAACCGGCTTCCCACTTACAGGTGTCGCTTGGAACACCGATAAAAATCATTCGGGTATTCCCAACCATGTAGGCATAAGCGACTATCGGGGTATTGCCATCCGGTGGTTCACCAAGGGCGACGACCGGATACTTCAACTGCTCTTCCGGGTAAGTCCACAGGAAGGTGAGCAATTCCCGGACCGTCGCCGCCCGCGCCTGATTCTTCCCGATCAACTCTGATGCTGAAGGAGAAGATAAATCCAGATCATGAACGAGCAACTTCATTTTTGTCTCAATAGACGCTTCGGGTGGAGCAATCACCCGAGAATCCAAAAATGCCCAGATGTTATAGACACTCCCCAGCTTGCAACCGGTTTTCTCCACTACCAACTCCATCACCTTACTAACCGGCGTCGTATGACTAACAAATACGGTAAAAAGTTCCGGCGCGATTGCTTGAGTCACTAGCCACTCCTTAAAGGACCGCAGCTAGCTTAAAACAAACCGTCCTTTTCTTCAATGGCGGGCGCTTCAACTAGTTGCGGCTCAACCTCTATTCCCTTATCGGTAATTTTCAAAACATCTTTATCAATCTTCCCGAATTCTTTATAAGCATGATTGTAGGCGCTGACAGTGGTTCCCAGATTCTTTCCGATTTTTCCGAAATAATCTTCATAGGTAATCAGATGCTTCCGCAAATTATCCACCTGTTTAATAATGTCTTTCGCCTGCTCGGAAATTTTCTGATTGCGCAGACCCTGTAAAACAGTCTGCAGATAAGCGAGGAAAGAAGTCGGTGAAACAATGATTACTTTTTTCTGAAAGGCGTAGGCAATTAAATTTTTGTCTTCCGTGCTGGAACCAACTTTATTGATAAGAAGATCATAATAAATCGCCTCCGATGGAATAAACATAAAAGCGAAATCCATCGTATCTTCCTGCGGTTTCACATATTTGGAAGTTTCATCAATACGCATTTTAATATCACCAACAAAAGCGGCTTCATATTTTTTCTTTTCCGATGGGTCAACGGCAGCGGCGAAACGGTTATAATTTTCTAAACTAAATTTGGAATCAACCGGAATGATCCGCTTATCCACGAAAACCACCGCGTCCACGATAACGCTATCTTTGAAAGCGTACTGCATCTGATACGAACCCGGTGGTAATACATTTTTTAAAACGGTTTCCAAAAAATATTCTCCGAGGATACCACGCTGTTTCGGATTGGTGAGCGTATCCTGCAATTTTTTAATCTGCTCATTCATCGCCAGCGTCTGGCGGGAAGTTTCTTCCACGACGGCGAGCTTGGCATTTACGTCGCCGAATAATTTCGCGCTCGCTCCCGATTGATTCTGCATCGCTCGGTTAGACTCGCTCAACCTTGTATCCAAAACCCGCCCAATCTCGTGGATTTGGTTCTGCAACATAGACATACTCTGATCCGGAGCTTTTTCTTTCGGCTTCAGCGCGACATAAAGCGCGGCAAAACCCAACAACATAACAGCCACTATTACGATTACCGGAATTAAATCCATCCCGTTAGAAGCAGGGTGCGCCCACCGGGCGTACCCGTGGCACACTGCTCAACTTTCCACTCACGACTATATTTTGTACTTTGATTATCATAGTTATTTAGATCGGCTGCTTCTAACGGGACACGTAACCTAATAATAACTTTTTGAGATAAAAAAATCCTCCGCCAATTGGTCGGAGGATTCAATCTTAAACATCCCAAAATTCATTCCAGTCCTTGTAAGTCATGCGACTTGTCGGCAAACGTACTCGCATTTGATAACGATCAACAATCGCCTGAACGACACCCTGAATTTTTTCGCTTTTACGAAGCAGTTCCAAGTCTTTCTTAGTGACACCGAGCGTCTCACACAGCTTCTTCATTGCCTCAACTGCATCAGAGGGCAGTTTGCTCTTGTTGTTATTTCTGCTCATTTTCCTTCTTCCTTCTCTGCCTGCTGCTTCGGCGAGAGATCGATGTATATAACCTTTCCTTCCCTCTTAAACCAGTTGTTCTTCTGTATGGCCTCCGCTAGATCTCTTGTTTCGAAATCAGTCGGTAGTTTGGCTCTATACTTCCAGACGATGTCCCTGAGGGCGGTCCGCAGTTTGTCGACTGAGCTGAACCGACGCCCATTCAGAGGTAGGAGCATTTCCGCAACGGTAGTCAACTTGGCCGCTTTCCTCATTTCCCATCTCCTTTTTCGGCCTGCTGCTTCGGCGGCCAGTCGGCTCGGATCGGAACGGCGGTGATGCTTACGGAGACAATCTCTCCGGCATCATTATAGTTATCCTCATAATTCACCTGCTTATAAATGAAGTAGCCCCTCTCCCAGTCCTCATAGACTTCAAACTTCTCCCAAGAAACACTCTCATCGGAACCATGATCCTTTATCGAACCAATCGCCACAGAACGATTCTGCTTCCCTGCCGGGGGCTCGCCCGAAACGCACAGCACTGCCAGCGCGAACAGCACGACCGCGATCTTTTGCATGGCCTTTCTCCTTGTTTTGGAATCCCACACATAGATTATGTATGGGACAAACTGCTGTACATTATAACAAAAAATGAAATAAAAAGCAATAGTGTGCAGTATCTCACGGCCGTGAGTTACTGCACATAAAACTAACCCCTACTATGACATGTCATAGTAGGGGGGATTTTGCTTTAATTGCCGTGATGTGATATTATCTACTCGGTTACATTTACATTGAAAGGAGAAGTAGTGGCCCAGAAAAAGCCGAAAATGACGGTCAAACAGTTCATGAAGGAGTTGGCGAAGCACAGAGGAAAGTTTAAGGTACAAGAAAAAGGGGAGTTAAGAGCGCGTAGGTCTTCGCGAAAAATATCCGTTTTTTACCGAGGACCTCATTGTCCGATCACTAAGGTCTACTACTCAATTTCAAAAATAAGCTATTCCGGCACCTACTGGGGAAATGCCGTCACAGGTCTCGGCCTTGGAACCAATAACGCCGTGAGAATCGTTGAAGCTGCGGACAACAACCTTAAGACTGCCACAGCGAGGATCCTCCGCCGCCAGATGCTAAAAGTTCTCGGCTTGAAGGAGGTTGCCTAATGCGCAAGCCGAAGATGACGCTGAAACAGTTCCTGAAGGAGCTGGAGAAGCACTCCGTGACGATGGTAATAGCCGGGGAGAGCAAGATTAGAAGCGGGGGTGAGATAGGGCGCTTTGGAGATCCCACCCAGCATTGCCCAATCACGAAAGTCTGCAAAAGGATCACCGGCTTTCACTTTCGGCCCCGCTACTATTTGGACGCCGCAAGGCAAATTGGCCTGAGTCAGAAAATGGCTGGCGTGATTGTGGGCGCGGCAGACAAACCGCTGCGCAAATGCGGCCCCAAACAGAAAAAGGTCCGCCGCCAGATGCTCAAAGTCCTCGGACTGAAGGAGTCTGCTTAAAAACACACCGCCCCGACTTACGTCGTGGGCGGTTTTCATTTCTCTAACCAACTTAATAAATTTGTTGCTTTGGATGTTTTTCTCCGAAACCCAAGCGAGCTTAATCGGCTAGGAGGTTTTTGTATAATAGATCCCAAACAAAAACCCGATTAGCGCGAGCGTTAAGTGAAGTCCGCCGCAGGAGCGGATGGAACGGGTTGAGGGGAAAAACATCCGAAGCAACAAAAAAGACCCCCTCACAGGGCCTTTTTTGTTGTGTAATTAAAAGAATACCACAATGACTACAGCAGGCTGTGGACAACTGAAGAGAGGATGAAGATGCCCACAAAGTTCGCCAGGTACGATAATCCAATAAATACCGACGGCCGGACGCCGGAAGCCCCCATCAAGGCCAACCCCAACTCATCCGGAAGCGGCGAAGCAATCACCAAAAATCCCGCGACTCCAAGCGCAAACCGAACCGGCGGAAGATGGGAGAATTTCCGTACTCGTGAAAGGTGGTAATGCCTAAGAATCTCTTCCGCATCCGCCTCCTCTCTTCTCACCGCTATCATCAAAATCAAATCCCCTAAGCTCGCCGCGGCCGCGCCCAGCAATGCTACCAGCCATGGAGAACTGTGAGCTGATAATTCCGCCAACGCCACCGTGGCCGGAGCAATGGTCAGCGCGGAGGTGTAGAAAAATCCGGCGATCAAAATCCCTACCACCTGAAATCCGGCCGATAAGTCTAAAATCCTATTAAAAACACCGAGGCGCGACAATAAAATTGCCGCGCCTATGCTTACTATCAGAACAAGGAGATGTTTGAGTAAGTGGTGCTTCTTCAAATCTTTAGAGTGTTCCTAGGGCCGCCTCTACATCCGCAAATTCACCCTCCAAATTACCCAAGTCCACCCCATCCAAATCCAGACTGATAGCGGCAGTGCTATCTTCCGGCAAAGCTCCCTTCTGGGCGGAACTCCAATACCAGGCCCCTAGGGCGATCAAGGCGGCTACGACTAACAAGAGAATCAAATTTTTTTTCATAGTGGTTTAATTAATTATTTTATTCCGAATCATCATCCACTCTTGGGATTTGAGCCAAGGTCGTTGCGGCTTTTCGGACCGCTTCGTGAGCGGCTTTAACGATGTCATGCATCTTTTTTAGATCGGCCTTCAGGGCATCATGAGCGGCTTTTACCGCGGCCCGCAATTCAACTTCGGTCGTCACACTAATAGTATAGGTCTTGCCAGCTTGTACTTTCACTGCGGCATCGGCCGAAGCAATCGCGGCCTCAGCGGCATCAATTGCAGTTCGAGCGGCAACCACATCCAAACCACGCTCCGCGGCTTTATCGGCGCGGCTGATAATTCTTTCAACAACTTTGCTTAACTTTTCCAAAACATTCAGAGCATGCTCGGTTTGGTTCTTATTAATCTCATCCAAACGTTGGTCCATCTTTTCCACGGTTTCTTTCTTTTTCTCATCTCGGATGGTCTTCAAGCGCTCTTTTAATTGAGCCCGCTTGGCCTCAATTTGAACCTTCATGGCTTCGCGCTTAGCATCAATTTCTTTGCGCAAATCTTCCCGTTTCGTTTTCAATTCCTCGGCAACAACCTCTCTCCTGGCTTTCAGATCATCTTGGAGGTCGGAGCGCAGCTCTTTCGCTCCCTCTCTAGCCACCTCCTTAATTATCCTGATCGGCGCGTACTGACGCTTTCCCGTTGCCTGTCCGGAAGCCGCGTCACGGGCAGTCTTGATGTCGTAAGTAGCCTTCAGCCTCAAAGCTTCTATCTCTTCTTTGGTCTGCGCTCGCTTTCCTGTCGCCTGACCGGAAGCCGCGTCACGGGCGGTCTTAGCCTCCAAAGCGGCCTTTTCCCGCAAAGCCTGCACTTGTCTCTCCAGATCCATCTTCAGATTCTGAACGTCCGCTTTTACCTCCGCCTTTATACCGACGTTGGCAGTCGTGCCCATCTCTTCTCCACGAACTAAAGCCGGCGCAACGATCGCCGCCACCAAGCTGAAACTGACAATTATTTTTTTAATCATATTTTTGTTTTTATTTTTACTGACCTTTTATAAATTCTATTATATCTCCCTTAGCGTCAGATGGGAAGCAGAAGCTTCTCCGGCTTGTTTTGCCGTAATCCATAATTCGTGCTTCATAATTCACGCTTTAGCGGATTTCGTAGGTAACGTTCACGCTTACCGTCACCTCCTGACTGCCCGGCTCAATAGTCGGCATCGGAGGCAGGGCCATGTCGCCACCCCGTCCAACGCTGGCTTCTTTGGCGTAGTAGATCGGACCTGGGTAACCACCACCGTATTCGTTGAAGCTGACCACCTTCCTCAAGTGAACTCCATTATATTTCGCCATTGCTTCCGCTTTAGCGCGCGCTTTGGTGAAAGCTTCCTCGCGGGCCTCATTGAGGAACTTGTCGGGATCGTCAATTGAGAAATTAACGCCACCCAACTGATTGATCCCCCGCGCCGGCAATCCGCCTAATATAGAAGCTACCTTGGAAAGATCTCGAATCTTCACGATAACAGTCTGGTGTAAGGTATAGCCGTCAATTGAGCTGACGCGGGTTTTTTCATCCCAGTGATAATTCGGGGAAAGATTGTAATCGGCAGTCTTAACATCTTTGGCTTCTACTCCCTGGGATTTCACGAACTCAATAGCGGTATTGATTTTCGTGTTGTTGTCTTCCTGAAGCTTCACCGGATCTTTACCCTGCGAAACCACCGAGAACGATAAAGTAGCCAGATCGGGCGCAACTACTACTTTTCCTTCGGCAGAAACCGAAATCGTGCGGGCCGGATAAGCCGCGGCGCTATTTTTCCAAATTGCCTTCCCGGTGACCAGCAAAAACAACCCACCGATGACCAAAACGACGTTCAGGATAATCCAAAAATGATTTTTTATCTGTTCTGATTTATTTGGCATACAATTTTTGTTTTATAGAGTTTCTAAAGTTTTTAAAGTTTTTGATAACCTCATGAACTTAATACTTCGCGGCGATCTTAACAATTTGTTTTATCTCCTCGGCTTTGAGACTGGCTCCCCCGACAAGGGCGCCTTCAATTTCCGGATTTTTCAAAAAGATTTCGGCATTGTCTGATTTCACCGATCCTCCATAAATACAGCGGACTTTTACATTCAACCGGCCCGCCACCTCTTTGATTAACTTTACCATTTTCAGCATATTCTCCGGTGTGTCCGGGCTACCGGTTCCGATGGCCCAAATCGGTTCGTAAGCGACCACCACTTCCGATCCGGCTCCGGCGCGGGATAGGCCAATGCGGACCTCCTGCTCCACCACGGCCGCGGTCTGATTTTTATCGCGTTGCTGACGGGTTTCACCGACGCAAACCACCGGAATTAGACCATCTTTCAAAGCTATGGCCACTTTTTTCGCGACCATCTCATCCGTCTCTCCTAAATTTAAACGACGTTCGGAGTGTCCGATTATTACATAACTAACTTTCAAGCTCTTCAGTTGAGCTCCGGAAACCTCCCCGGTATAAGCGCCGGAGTCTTCCCAAAATAAATCCTGCGCTCCTAAATCAGCTTTTTTAATAATCGCTTCCACAAACTCCAGAAACGGAAACGGCGGGGCAATCACCAATCCTTTCACGTCGCTTTCTTTGGCCAGCTTCTCCGCGTCTATTGGTGACGAGGGATTCAATTTCCAATTGGCAATAATAATTTTAGACATAAGCTAATGTTAACAAAATTCTCGCCGAAAAAGAAAAACCCCCGCCACACTTTCGTGTTAGCGGGGGATGTTTAGTTAACCCTTCGCGCCAGCCTGCTTCTTGAATTCAACTTCCGAACCGGGAGGAACCACGTCACTTTCATCGTGCACGGCTCTTCCATTCACGAATACCAGCGCGTGATCATTGGTGATGTTCATCACCTCGCGATACTTCCGACGAAGTCCGCTGACCGTAATCGGACCTCCCGAATAGTTCACGCTTTCGGCGCCGGAAGACACTCTGATCGAACGGCCGTCACCAGAACTCTGGTCACCCATTTCTTATTCTCCTTTCACTGAGGTTGAAAAAACTGCAGGTAGTGTAGCAGAGCGGGAGTTCCCTGTCAATATATCAAAGTAAATCTCGTGATGAGGCGTCTTGCCTTCCTGAAGCCAGATCGTATAGATGCTGACCATCACGGAGGCCGCCGCCAGATTGGCCGCCAACACCTGCGTCACTCCGGCTTCCACCAGCTCTCCGCAATGGAGATCGTTGGGATGTTTGTCGGTCGGAAATTCAATTTCCGGATGAGCGAAGGTAAGCGGCGGCGTGATATCTTTGCCGCCCTCTCGGCGATAGACCTGCGCGTTGCCGTCTCTGACTTCATTGCCTCCGGAGATCAACAGGGCGTTATCCAGAGTGGCCACCCGATCGGAAACAATCTTCCGGGTCGCGTGATTATCCACCCCCAGAAACACCGAGTCATTTTCCTTAATGAATAAAAAGGCATTTTCCGCGGTGATGTAGGTTGGCTTGAACTCAATCTCCAGGTTTGGGAAAAAATCCTTGAGCCGGACACAAGTCTCTTGCGCCTTGTTGGCCTGCTCCCGGAAGATTTGCCGTTCCCGGTTTCTCTCTTCATATTTATCCCCGTCCACCATCAGAATTCTCCGTGATGCCCTGGGGCTTTTACTGGAAGAAGAAATCCGGCAGATGGGTTCGGCCAAGTAGGTGCCGATGCCACCCAATCCGATGATTACCGTTCTCATTAGGTCCCACCTTCTCTGTAAACTTTCTTCTGAATCGGGATAACCGGCTTGCCCGCCGTGGCGGGCTTATCCGCCACGGCGGGCTTTTTCGCCTGATTTTCTCTGTTCCACTTATCACGGAAGGCCAGCGCCCATTTGCGCGCTTCCTCCGAAGTCATATTTCTGACAACGCCCTCCGCGTCCTTAACTTCCCGAGTGACCACCCTGGAGAAAAAACTTCTAGTAGTCACTTGGACCAGCCAGGTCGGTGGAGGAGAGTAATCAACCGGAAGAAGTTCTTCTTCGCCTTCCAAAGTAAACATTCTGTCGGAAGAATCGCTCCTGCCCCAAGCGGACCCCTCCCTCATGGGCGCCTCCCGAGTGATCGCCTCGCCGAAAGTTCTCGGTTCGGCGCCTTCCCTCTTCAGGCCGCGCATTACGTCTTCAACCCGCAAAGGAAAGCGATATCCGTTGACCGCCGCTTCCACGCTGACGGAAATCGGTCCGGTCCTGTTCCAGCGAGGGAAACTGCCGAAAGTCACGTGAATGCCATTCAGCGAAGCTTCATCGTGTAAATCCGTCCCGGAATGAAACGCGCTCAGCTTGCCATGCGAATGCATAGTGCCGACCATCACCCAACCGGGACCCAGATCCAGCTTAGGGAACTCGTAATCAATCTTGGCCGGGCTTACGGTCTGTTTCGGCGCCATCATAAAGAAACGCTTATCAGTTTCGTTTTGGTAAATCAGGACAATCGCCTCCGAATCGTGCTCCCGGCAAATCCAGGCAAAGAATCGGGCGGCCTTCAGCACCAAGCCTTTGGGAAAAGGCGGAAGATAGGATTCAAAATCCGGAGCTCCCTCTTCAAGAGTGCTGATGCGATCCACCGGCACTACGGCTTTCCAAAACGGCATCTGCTTATGAAGGAAGATGCCATTCGCCGCGATTTCGTAAAAAATCTCGTCCGGCGGCTTAGGATTCTTACCGTCGTTAATCCAGACGGGATACAACATTTGGCAGCTCCTATTCTTTCTTTGATTGGGGTTGATCGTGTTTCATCAGGTCCTCCAGGTAAGTTTTGCTGACCGACTTGGCCAAGTTTCCGCAGGAATCCTTAAGACTAGTAGCTGTCTTACGCTTAGCCAGAGCAAAAGAATCTCCAACTTCGGCGCAAATCTTTTTCTTTTCGGTGGCTGAAATGGTGAAATGATCGCTAAGGGAAAAAACCTGCTCTTCCAACTCTTCCCGGAGCTGGTCTACCTGCTTCTTTTTCACCGCCACCCACTCCTCCGCCGAGTTGTCCTGCAGGCGATCCTCGCGGTCATCTTTAATGATCGTCTCCATGGCGCGCCGCGCGAAACTCTGCAAATCGTAATCGCAGGGAAGCCAGTCCATCTCCACCATCTTTTCGGGATTGGAGGCCGAAAGCTTTTCCCACGACTCAACGGTTTCCAGTTCGGGATTACGCTTGCAGGCAATCTCGTAAAACTGGGTGAGGCCGTGCGCGATGAACTTACTGCCCCAGAACCATTCAAAAAGCTTGTTGAAGCAATCCGGGTCTTCCAGTTTAACGGGCGGCATATCGTTGTAGCCAAGGCAGAAATTATGCGGCCAATCGCCCCAGATATGCGGGAGGTTAGACCAACACAACTTGTCCTCGGCAGTTTTCAGCGGCGCCGAACGATAAAACATCCAGAAACCGTGATGCGACCCTCTGCTACTGCGGAGGTACAGTTGACCATCCCGAAACAAAACCAGGAAGACCTGCCACGGAAAGGCAAGATGCCGATTACTATCCCAGATATTCACTACCCGCCGCTGAGGCGCGAACTCCACGCAATACATCTTGTACTGATGGTGAGAGGTCTGCGCTTCCCAGATAAAACGCGTCCCGGGCAAAAGCGGCCCGACGCACCGCATAACCGCGGCCTTCATGATTTCCTGAGTCTGCAGATACTTCTCCGCCCAGACTTTGCCGATTTCATCAAAACGCTTTTCCAGCGCTTCGCGAAAAACTCCGGCGCCACCGGCGGCAACTTTCTCCACAAACTTTTTACGGAATTCCTTCATCGCTTCACTGAAAAAAGTCTGAAAAAGACCGTCGGTATTGACGCTAAAATCTTCAATCATCCGGTCGGCATCCGCGATCCAGTGTTGCAACGCCTCGTCGGCCTCCTTATCAATGGAGCGCGCCAGCGAAACATCCAACGGATCCGGGTCTTGCGCGATCTCCAGATGCTTTTTCTCTCCCCACCAGTGATCACGTTTCTTGGTCTTGAGATTCCAAATCTTTCCATCACCGTCAATCAGCCGCTTACTTTCAAAAGGCAATCCGGTAATTTCCGCCGGTAGCTTTGTCGGCTTCGGCCCTTCGTTCTTCTTGTCAGCCACGTTTCTTATCTCCTAGATAGTTTGCGAACTAGGTTTTCAAAGTACGCTACATCTTAAGGTTTTTCTCCAAAAAAGTCAAGTGTTGCGGGGGCGGGATTTGAACCCGCGATCTTCAGGTTATGGGCCTGACGAGATAGACCGAGCTTCTCCACCCCGCTGGCAATATCTTATCACGAAGATTTGAAATAATCAAATTGAAATTGCCCGGCCGGTGAGTTAGAGTTTGATTAGTTCCATTAAACTTATTTTGAGGCTCCAACTCGGAAAGGAGAGAGCTATGGGAGTATCTACTCCGGAACAGGTAGAGCATTTGATCGGGTTGGGATTCCATAAAGCCGCCGGATATAGCGAAGGAGGGTTTGATACTCACGCCGGCCGGCCGGAAAGCAAAGATGCTATTTTGGTAGTTTCTGAACTAATGGTCCCGATTGCTAAACAGTGCGAGCTTCTGGGGATCAATAATAAATTGGAACTTTACCAGTTAGCCACTCATCGGAACGTGGTACCGCTTCCCGAAAAATTCCTTTATTGGTGCTACGACATTGATGATGGACGGAGAATGAAAGGGTTTGCTCCGGAAGAGGCGATTCAAAAGCTCTCTGACGGCAAGCGGTTTCCCGCGCATACTTCTTTGGTGCTGGCGATTATCCGGTTGGATATTCAGATTATCAGCGGCAACCACCGCATTGATGTCGGCGGATCGCGGATTGAGAAAGATCTGATCCCAGCCGTACTCTTGGCGAACGGACACCCCGATCATGAGCGGCCGACCCTGTCGTCCACTCGGCTATCTGAAAAGAAGGGATATTCTACTTACGGCATGGCCTCCTATTCCAGGGTGAAATAAAAAACCCTACATTTTTCAATGTAGGGTTTTGTTGTTTAGCGATGCCGAGCCGCCTGCTGATTTTCGTACTGCTTCTTTTCCTCCGGCGTCATCAAGTGTACTTCTGCCGAAGCAAAAGTCTTTTTAGACATTGAGTCCATCAGAGCGGAAGTCATGTCTCGGATATAGCGGAACACTTCGCGAACTGGATCCTTCAACAGCGTCCAGACCATACTCCAGGGCCAGCAGCACATCCACATCAGAATCAAGGCTTTATGCTGACGGACCAGGGGTCGTCTCGCGCATCTGCAGTGCGAAGTGGTGTGACAAATATGGGCATTGGCCAACTTAGTTTCCCAACTGGCCTTTACATCCAGAGCGCTTTCATCTGCATGATCAAGTTGCTCAAAATCTTCTCGCAGCTCATCATACTTCATGCGCGCTTTCACTACCAACCACTTCCACTTGCCGATACCCCAGCCGGTGCCGGCCGCCACGTAAACCGGAATCGCCGCGAGGAACCAAACCCAGTGACTGGTGAAGAAATTCAGGACATCCGACCGTCCGGCCACCAGTACCAGACCCACAGCGGCACCCATCGTCAACGTCGCGCCCCAGCCCTTCTCCATCTCAACGACGACGGTCATGATCACCCACAAGACGATCAACGCGATCCAGAAACCAACGGCGCCGAACGCGAACAGCGAAAGCAGCATCTCACTTCTCCTTGTAAATAGGACTGCGGAGATAATAGCTTACTTAGGGAAACCTGTCAAGCGCAACTTGAAAATTAGCCGCGAAACAGGTAAAATAGCGATTATAGCCGACGTAGCTCAGTGGTAGAGCAGGGTTTTCATAAGACCAAGGTCGGAGGTTCGATCCCTCCCGTCGGCACTAAAATGAATAAAATATTGCTTAACGGGAAGGAATTGAGTTTAACAGAATCCATTTTGCCCATGTTAGTCCACGGAGAAGACAAGTCCGGATCGTCCCTGTATACGATTAGCTTGGCCGCGAATTTTTATTCACAGGGTTCTAAATTACTTTTACTTTGTGGTTATACGCAAGCTCCGGAGGAATTTACAAAACAAGTCGGGAGCTTTGATAATTCAGTATCCTTCTTCGTGAAAGAGCGGGCTGAAGATTTTAAAAAGAAGTTGTCAAAAACTAATGATGAAATTGTGATTATCAAAAATATAGAGTTGCTCACGGAAGATATCTTTAACCTTGTAACCGGGGTTCAAAAGCTCATCATTTCGGGCGATATCAGCCGATGTTCTTTCAAGAAAAAAATTTTAGAGGAACCCTTCGCCACAAAAGTTTACTTTTCCGGACTTGAGAGTTCCGACATTCCTAAACTTGAAAAATATAGTGGATTTCTTAATTCCAAAAACCTACAAGGCATAACACGCCTGCAAATAAATTAATTCGGCTTCGCCGTCTTTAATTTGCATCGCCGACAACAAGGCGAGGGCGTGTTGCTTCTAAGGAACATCTCGGAGGCGGTTGGGCTTGGCTCGTTCGTTGCCTTTCCGCGAACGAACAACCGCCGAGAGCGAAGCAGGCCGACCCGCAGGAGGTCGGCCATGCTGTTTCCGTGAAGCAATTCGCCTGAGCCCTTGACAAGCGCATTTCCCTCCTATATAATGTAACTAACGTTAATTTCTCCTTAGTTGTCAGGTTTAGCGCCGACGCAAAGAGGGCAATTGTACCTCAACTCTTTTACAGGAAATTAACAGCACCGCTCTCGTGGTGGAACGGCAGACACATACGCTTCAGGTGCGTACGCCCGCAAGGGCATGGAGGTTCGAATCCTCTCGAGAGCACTTTGGGAAAAAAGCATGCCTATGGCAGCCAAGCTCTCAAAAGTCGAATACAAAAAATAATAAAAACTTAATAAAACATTATAAACGTCAGTATGATAAAAGTTCCAATAATCCGACGCAGGAATCCGGTAGCCATGCCTACCGGCAGGCAGGCGCCAAGCGCTCCCCTAACCCCGCCGGCAGTCAGACCAGCTCCGGCTAATCACGGCGCGGCTCCGTTTAAATACGCCCGTCCGATAGCCGCGGTAGTCCAAAAAGTTGAAGGGCCGGATACTTTGCGGTTTGTTCCGTTGGGCGGCCTGGAAGAAATCGGCCGCAACTGCGCCTTCTTTGAATACAAAAATGAAATAGTCGTGGTTGATGTGGGTATCCAATTCCCCGAGGAAGAAACTCCGGGCGTGGACTACATTATTCCTAACGTTACTTACCTTGAACAAAGAAAGGCCAACGTTAAAGCCATCCTTCTAACTCATGGCCACTACGATCACATTCACGCGCTTCCCTATCTCTACGATAAGATGGGCAGTCCGACGATCTACACTGCGGCTTTCACGCGCCACTTGATTGAGCGCCGCTTCCAGGAATTCCCGAACGTCTCCAAACCGAAATTCATCGTCGTTAAAAATAACGATAAGATAAAAGTCTCGGAAAATTTCACCGTGGAATTTTTTGACATCTCGCACACGATTCCTGACGCTCTGGGTATCTGTATTGATACCCCGGCCGGCAAGATGGTCAATTTCGGCGACTTCCGCCTGGATACTAACCAGGCCGGGGAGCCGATTAATCTGGATATTTTTGAGCGCTTAGGGAAGATGAACATCCACACCGTTTTCCTGGACAGCACTAATTCCATCCGGGAGGGATTTTCTTTATCAGAACAAAACATTGAGGAAAACCTGGAGAAACTATTTAAGAACGCCCAAGGCAGAATCATCGTCGGCACTTTTGCCTCTCTGATGACCCGCATCTCGGCGATCTTGAAGATTGCCGACCGCTTGGGCCGCAAGGTGGCTCTTAATGGACGCTCAATGAAAGATAACGTCCAGATCGCGATGACTACCGGCTACATAAAGACCAGGAAAGATCAGATCATCCCGATTGAAGAAATAAATAAACACAAAGACGACAAGGTGATGATCATCACTACCGGCGCGCAGGGAGAGCCGAATGCCGGATTGATGAAAATTGTTACCGGAGAACACAAAACTGTCCGCTTAAAGGAAACCGACACGGTGATTTTCTCGTCTTCCGTGGTGCCGGGCAATGAACGGAGCGTTCAGGCGTTACAAGATAATGTCGCCCGTCAGGTGGATGAGATTTACAACTCCAAACTGCTGGACATTCACGCCAGCGGCCACGCCCACTCGGAAGACCTCAAGTTGGTTATCAAGATGGTGAAGCCGAAATTCGTCGTGCCGGTGCACGCCTACTACTTTATGAGAAAACACACCGCCAAGTTGGCGCAATCCGTCGGCATTCCGAAAGCAAATACAATCATGATGGATAACGGCCAGATTGCTTTGATTACCAAAGATTCCTTCACGGTTACCAAAGAGGAAGTGCCGGCCTTCTATGTAATGGTGGATGGCTTAGGCGTCGGCGACGTGGAAGAGGTGGTTCTGCGCGACCGCCGGATGCTTTCGCAGGAAGGTATGGTCATCGTTATTTTGACGATGGACCGCCAGCACGGAAAAGTGCTGAAAAATCCCGACATTATCTCCCGTGGTTTCATCCTGCTGAAAGAAAATCAGGAGATGCTGAACGAAATCCGCCGGAAAATCCGCAGCATCGCCGAACGTGTTCCACATAACCAGAGCGTTGAAACCGATTACCTAAAAACCTTGATCCGCGATCAAATCGGCCAGTTCTTGTATACTAAAACCAAGAGGCGGCCGATGATCATCCCGGTCATTATAGAAATCTAAGACAGCGACTAGGGATTAGGGTTTAGTGACTAGTTAAACTGCGATGCAAAAACCAATTTTAGTTTCGGGAATCCAGCCATCCGGCCGGTTACATATCGGAAACTATTTGGGCGCCTTAAAAAATTTTGTTGACCTACAGAATTCCGGAAAATATGATTGCTACTTTTTCATCGCTGATTACCACTCCCTCACCGAGAACTTCAATCCGCAGGAAAAACAGGCCCAAGTCTTGAACTTGGCCGCCGATTATCTCGCCGCGGGACTGGATCCGAAAAAATCTAAGATCTTCATCCAATCCGCGGTTCCGCAAACTACGGAATTGGCGAGGATACTGGAAAGCATTTCTCCAATGGGCGAAATGAAACGAATGACCCAGTTCAAGGATAAATCCGAAACACAAAATGAAAACGTGAATGTCGGGTTGTTCACCTACCCGATCCTGATGGCCGCGGATATTCTGCTCTATGACGCTCAATTTGTCCCAGTCGGGGAAGATCAACTTCAGCATTTAGAACTGGCCCGCACGCTGGCCAGAAAATTCAATAGCCGCTTCGGCCAGACTTTGTTTGAGCCGAAAGAAATCCTGACCGCCACTCCTCGTGTGATGAGCTTGGACGACCCCACCAAGAAAATGTCCAAATCCCGCCAGGGCGGCTGTCTTTTCATTGATGATGAACCGGAGGTGATCAAATCCAAAGTCCGCGGCGCGGTTACCGATTCGGAAAGCGTTGTGAAATACGACCCGAAACACAAAGCCGGGATTTCCAATATGCTGGAAATTATGAGCGGCCTATCCGGAAAATCTCTCGCCGAGGTTGAAGAAGGTTTTTCAAGTGTGAACTACGGTGAACTCAAGCATTCACTGGCTGATTATGTTGCCGACTATTTTGAAAAATTCCGCAAAAAAAAGACGGCGCTATTGAAGAAGCCGGCCGCGATAAAGTCCGTTCTTAAATCCGGGTCCGCTAAAGCCAGAAAGTCCGCCGAGAAAAAGATGGCGGAAGTTAAGAAAAAAATCGGATTAGCGTAAAAGAAAAAGCCCCTCGAGAATCTCGAGGGGCTTTCGTTTTGCTTACTAGTCTGCCTCTTCCTCCGGCGCCGGAATCAGCACCGTGGGACGAACCGCGAAGTACGCTCCGATGTTCGCCATCGGGCGATCCAGCGGACAGATTCCGACGCCGACTCCAAATCCGGAATCCTGAAATCCAATGTAGACGCCGAATTCCTTCTGTACTCCCCCCTTTTTCTGGGGATCCTGGATCCGTGAGGTGAGTGATCCAGAAAGTCTCCGGCCGCTCACTAAGCTATAAGCCGCGACCTCCTTCTGGTCCCCGCGATCGAAAGTGAAAATCGAATCGCTGGTCAGAACGCCAACGTTCTTAAAAAGCTTTAAGCCAAGCACTTTATGGCAAACCGCCATAATGTAAGCGGTTTCCACCGCCCCCAGCCGCTCACAGGATGCGCCGAAAAGCTTGTCCTGATCGCTCTTCGCTTTGAAGAGCGTGTTCCGCCCGATCTCCTTGGGCACCAAGTACCAGCGCGACGCCATCCTGCGATTAGTGAACCGATCCTGATCATAGAAGTGATCGCCCCGAACCGTCTTGGCGGTCTTCAAAAACGACTGTCTCACCCCGATGAAGTCCAACGTCGGCACCCCGGCGATCAGCAGGTGAGAGTCTCTCAGTCGCCAGATCAGCTCTTCGGGATATTGCACGAACTCCAGACCCTTCGTCTGGTCGGGCGTCGGCTCCAGACCGAACTTCTCCACCGCCATATCCAGACCGATGAAGTTCTTTCTCATGAAATTCCTTGCCTCGGACACGGGGGTCCAACCACCGCAGGCTTCCGCCAGCTTGATGGCTTCCTGCCGCGCCGCTTCATACTTGGCGCTCTCAATCTCCATCTCCTGATATTCAGC
>JBBTRE010000022.1:0-8525 GCA_038065375.1 Patescibacteria group bacterium
GGGCGCCATTTCAATCTAAGGAAAAAGAGGTCGCGGTCGCGGTTTACGATCCGAAGCGTTCCGGCGTTCCCGATTTTCTAAAGAAGCTGGAAGCGGAAGGGCGGCACGTGAAAATATTTTTGGTCTCCGCCAGCGCCCTGGAGCACGTCTGGAGTTACTACAAATTCTTAGTGTCGGCCAGCGACGACATAACCGGCAAAATTGATATTCAGGAATCACGCATTAAAGAGTTGTCCACGCGGCTCACTGATCTTGAGAAAATCAGCAAGGAGGTAATGGCCTTTGATTTTAAAACGTTACCCACCGGGCAGATCCTGGAGATTATTCTTGCCGGGGCTTTGTATAACCGGACTTCCGATATCCACTTTGAAGCGCAAGAAAAGGGGGTGCGGATCCGTTTCCGGGTTGATGGGATTTTGCATGATGTGGTCACCAACCTTTCTCATGAGGTTTATAAGTATGTGTTGTCCCGCATCAAATTACTTTCCAACCTGAAACTCAACGTCAGCAACGTCCCACAAGACGGCCGCTTTACCATCAGAATCAATGAGGCGGACATTGAGATGCGCGTATCAATTATCCCTTCGGAATTCGGCGAAACAATCGTAATGCGTATTCTGGACCCTTCGGCAATCCGTTTAACTCTGGAACAGTTAGGCATCCGCAAGGATGATTTGGAAATCGTCAGAGAAGAATTGAAGAAGCCGAACGGAATGATTTTGAACACCGGTCCGACCGGATCCGGAAAGACCACCACGCTTTACGCGTTTTTGCTTAGTAAACTCTCCGGCGGCACAAAAATGATCACCATTGAAGACCCGATTGAGTACCACTTGGCCGGAGTGGAACAGACGCAGGTTGATCCCGAGGCGGGTTATGATTTTGCTTCCGGTTTGCGTTCTCTGATGAGGCAAGACCCGGACGTGATTCTGGTGGGTGAGGTACGCGACAAGGAAACCGGCGATATCGCGGTTCAAGCCGCTCTTACGGGGCACTTGGTATTCTCCACGTTACACGCCAACTCGGCCGCCGGAGCGATCCCGCGTTTTTTGGACCTCGGCGTGAAACCGGCCAGCTTAGGGCCCGCCCTTAGTCTGATCATCGCTCAACGGTTAGTAAGAAAATTGTGTGAGAACTGTAAAGTTCCGGATAAGCTTTCTCCGGAGGCGGAAAATAAAATTAAACACTTCTTGGGTGGTTTGCCGAAACGGGTAAACCGGCAGGATTATGCCAAACCGCAAGTCTTTAAACCCAAAGGTTGCCCGAAGTGCGTGGATATCGGCTATAAGGGGCGGATCGCGGTGATGGAGTTGTTGTTGGTAGATGAAGGGTTAGAGGGATTGATCAGCCCATCAACCGGCGAGGTGATGGTGCAGAAGTACGCTGATAAACAGGGGATGGTGAACATGCAGCAAGATGGAATTTTGAAAACGCTTGCCGGGGTGACTACCTTTGAGGAGGTAGAGGGAGTGACCGGGCCACTTCGTTGGTAGGGAGACAAATCAAAATCCGCCTTTCGGCGGATTTTGGGGTTGAGTACATTGATCTGTGGGCAAATCTCGGCAAGCCGAGAGATATGTAAAGACTTTCCCGAATAAATTCAGAAAAGGTTAGAATTACCCCGAGGAGTAGTCCAGCCGGAGCCAAACTGTCCAAAATGCTAAGGAAAATTCCCGCCCACAGGTCAATGTACTAAACTGGGCCAATCTTAGCATAGTTCGCCTTTTGTGTCAATAGCTTAGAGGCGCACAAGGATTGATAGTAGGACACCCATTCGGCGTCGTCAAGCCCCGGCGGTTCCTCGTATATTCTCCTTTTTTTTCATATAATTCAGTTATGGAGGAGAAACTTCCCGCTGAAGAATTAACCGTTGATTCAATTTTACGTCCCACAACCTGGGACGACTATGTCGGGCAGGAAAAAACCAAGAAAAACCTTAGGATTATCCTTGACGCGGCCAAGAAGCGCGGCGAAGCTTGTGACCATCTCCTGTTTTACGGGCAGGCCGGTTTAGGTAAGACAACCCTGGCGCACCTAGTATCTAAAGATCTCGGTTCAAACATCAAAATCACTTCCGGTCCGGCACTGGAGAAGATGGGCGATATGGCGGCAGTGCTCACGAATTTGGAGAAGAACGATATTTTATTTATTGATGAGGCGCACCGGCTGAACAAAACCATTGAGGAGGTCCTGTATCCTGCCATGGAGGCAAGGAAGTTGCATTTGATAGTCGGGAAGGGACCGGCGGCGCGGATGCTGACCATTGATTTACCCCCGTTCACTTTAATCGCCGCTACTACGCGACCTAGTTTATTGTCCGGCCCGCTACGCTCCCGATTCGGCGCTTCCTTCAAGTTGGACTACTATGAAGCTCCTGATATTGAGGCGATAGTTAAACGTTCCGCGAAAGTCCTGAATTTAAATGTTAACGCCGAAGCGATAAGAATTATTGCCGGCGCCTCCCGTTCCACTCCGCGAGTTGCCAACCGTTTATTAAAACGAGTCCGTGACTATGCCGATGTCCATTCCGAAGGAGTAGTTGACGCTACCACTGCCCAGAAGACTTTAGAAATGTTGGAAATAGATAATCTTGGTTTGGAGCCGCAGGATCGCCGGGTGCTGGAAGTAATCATCAAAAAATTTAATGGCGGGCCGGTTGGAGCGGCGACTTTAGCGGCGGCGCTTAGTGATGACCGGGGTAGCTTAGAAGAAGTGTATGAGCCATATCTGATGAGCGTTGGTTTATTGGAACGCACTTCCTCCGGACGGAGGGTAACCCCGGCGGCTTATACCCACCTAGGCCTTAGATCCCCAGGAGATCCCATCTTATGATTCACAAATTCTCCAGCGCTGCGGCAATGCAAAAATTCGCCGCCGCTTTAACTAAAAAAGTCTTCAAACAGAAACCCGGGCATCACGCCCGAGTGGTTGGTCTAGTCGGTGATCTCGGAGCGGGTAAAACCACCTTCGTTCAGGGGTTCGCTAAAGCGCTTGGCATCAAACGGCATGTTCCGAGCCCGACCTTCCTTATTTTCCGTTCCTATAAACTTGCAACTTTAAACTTTAAACTTTTGTATCATGCGGACGCCTACAGATTGAACTCATCTAAAGAGCTGGACGTTTTGGATTTCAAGGATATTTTGAAAGATCCCCACAACATTGTGATTATTGAATGGGCCGACAAGGTAAAAAACATTTTGCCGAAAGACACTATTTGGTTAAACTTCACACATGGCCAGGGAGTAGAAACTCGGCATATCAGCATACGCAAACCAGCCGAGTGATATTTCAGACATTTTCTGGTTAGACTGACATTATTAAACTTAAAGTCGAATTAAACAGCCGAGTTTTCACTCACCTGGCATGGCAGAAAAGAAACAGAACGTATTATTACTGATTGATTCTAACGCGCTGATTCATCGGTTTTTTCACGCCCTTCCGCCGTTTACCGCGCCGGACGGATCGCCGACCAACGCGATTTATGGTTTGTCTAACACGCTTTTAAAAATTATCACCGAGCAGAAGCCGGATTATATTGCCGCGTCTCTTGATACTCCCGAACCGACCTTCCGCGATAAAGAATACGCCGAATATAAAGCCAAGCGAGCGCCGACATCCGATGAGTTGATCCCGCAGTTAAAAAAAGCGGCTTCGGTTTATGATGTTTTTGGTGTTCGGGCTTTTGCTATCCCCGGCTTTGAAGCCGATGATCTTATTGGTTCATTCGTGGAGATGTTTAAAAATGAGGCGGATTTGAAAATCGTGATTCTTTCCGGAGATCGCGATGTCCTCCAATTGGTAGAGGGAGAAAAAGTAGTAGGTCAGTTATTTAAAACCGGCATTACTGAAACTGTCATCTACGATGAAAAAGCGGTGATAGAAAAATTCGGCCTAAAACCTAAACAGCTCCCGGATTACAAAGGGTTTGTCGGCGATGCCTCCGATAATATTAAAGGAATAGCTGGTGTTGGTCCAAAAACTGCCGAGATTCTACTTAAAGAATTCCCGACCATTGAAGAGGTTTATGAAAACATCGCCATCATCACCCCGAAGATCGCCAAAAAAATTGAAGGCAAAAAAGAAGAAGCCATATTTTCCCGTCGCTTAGCGACTATCCGTCGCGACGCTCCAGTTGGCGTGAGTAACTTGGAATCCCTAAAAGTTCCCGCATTAGATAAGGTAAAACTTAAAACCTTTTTCCAATCCTTGGGATTTAAGAGTCTTATTGAAAAGTTAGAAAAATGATCAACGAAGCGAAAAAAATTGAATTGGCTCGATGGCTGCTTGATCCCGACAGTCCTCTTTCGCAGGAAGGGTCGGAGGATCTGGCAGAGGTTTTGGCCGCGTTAGAACGGCGGCTGGAAAAAGCTGGTCTGAATAAAGTTTTTCGGGAAATTGAATTGCCGCTCGTTAGTATTCTGGAAGAAATGAACCAAGTCGGAGTGAGGGTTGATCCCGGGTATCTAAAAAAACTTTCCGGTGAGTTGAATAAAGAGTTAGAAAAATTGATCAAAGATATTTATAAGAAAGCCGGCGAGGAGTTTAATCTCAATTCTCCCAAGCAACTTTCCGGGATTCTATTTGAGAAATTGAAAATAAATCCCGAAGGAATTCCAAAAAAGAAAACCGGCGCTTACTCTACTGACGCCGAGACGCTAAATTTTATTAAAGATCGCCATCCGATCGTGGCGCCGATGTTGCGATACCGCGAGCTGTATAAGCTCCAATCTACTTATGTAATGCCCTTGCAGGAGCTAATTGGCAAAGATGGCCGTATTCATACGAGTTTTATCCAAACCGGCGCGGCGACCGGCCGATTGAGTTCGCAAAATCCTAATTTGCAGAATATTCCCGTGACCACCGAGTGGGGTAAGAAGATTCGCGGGGCTTTCATCGCTGAAAAAGGAAACAGCTTGGTTTCTCTGGATTATTCCCAGATTGAATTGCGGGTGCTGGCTTCCGTAGCGGGAGATCCGGAAATGATCGCCGCTTTCAAAAAAGGTTTAGATATTCACAAAGTGACTGCTTCCAAAGTTTTTGACGTTCCGATCGAGGAGGTGACCAAGGAGATGCGTAATTTAGCGAAGACTTTGAACTTCGGTGTCATCTATGGAATGGGTCCGAATGCCTTCGCGCATACCGGCAATATTTCAGTGGAAGAAGCTAAAAAATTCATTGCGGAGTATTTCGCCGACTTCGCTTCCGTTAAAGGATGGCAGGAGGGAATGATTAACCAGGCAAAAAAAGATAAATACGTGACGAATCTTAACGGCCGGCGCCGATTGGTGCCGGGCATCACTCACCCGAACCGCCGCTTTTCTTCCGAGGCAGAGCGCGTGGTGATTAATATGCCGATTCAGGGATTAGCCGCCGATATTATTAGGTTGGCGATGATTAAGACGGATGAATTGATACATCAAAACAAATGGCAGGACAAAGTGCGTTTACTTCTATCTATTCACGACGAACTTATTTTTGAGGTCAGCGACAAAATGGTTGAGGAGGTCGTTCCGGAAATAAAAAAAGTGATGGAGGCGGCATATAAATTGAAGGATGTTGAATTAAAAGTAGATTCGGCGATCGGAAAAAACTGGGCAGAATTATAATGCCCGAATTACCCGAAGTCCAAACGGTTGTTAACGACCTGAATAAGAAAATTATAGGCCGGAAGATCACCGGCGTTTGGTTTGATTGGCCGAAGATGATTAAGGACCCGTTGGATCAGTCGCGTGTTAAAGTTGCGCACAAACACGTGGCGGCTTTTGAGGGCTTTGTGAAAGGAGAAAAGTTTGTGGAAGTCCGCCGCCGCGCAAAAAATATTTTAATTTATCTCACGCACGGAAAAATGCTGTTGGCTCATCTGAAAATGACTGGGCACTTATTGGTCGGGAAGTGGAGAATTGATGGCAAAAAAGTGATTCCGCTTTCCCCGAGGGCCATAGTGGAAGACCCGTACAATAAATACATCCACCTGATATTTTATTTAGATAATGGGCAGATGTTGGGCTTTTCTGATCTGCGGAAATTTGCCAAAATAATTGCCGGCACGAAGGAAGTGATTGAAAATCTTCCGGAGCTGGTGAATTTGGGCCCCGAACCCCTGGGGAAAAGTTTAAACGTTGCAAAGTTTAAGAGTTTAATAAGAGTGGAGAAAAGAAAGATAAAACAGGTATTGATGGATCCGGAGGTGATTGCCGGAATCGGGAATATTTATTCCGACGATATTTTGTGGAAAGCAAAAATAAATCCTTTTAAGCCGGCTAATAAATTGAAAGGCCCAGAGTTGAAAAATATATATAAGGCAATCAGAGAGATCCTGACGAAAGCAATAAAATTAAGGGGTACTTCTACTAGCGACTTTCGCGATACCGCCGGAGAAGAAGGGGGCTACACCGAACATAGAAATGTTTATGGAAGAGAAGATGAACCTTGTCCGCGCTGTGGCACAAAAATTGTTAGGAAAAAACTGGGAGGTAGGTCAGCGCATTACTGTCCAACATGTCAAAAGTTAAAGTAGGCCGTTCGCGTTCACCAGGAAGTAGAAGTTCGACTTGCGCCAAAGGCGCCTTTGCGGGTCGGTCGAACTTTCACTTCCTGGCAAGTTTCTGCCCGAAGTGCCAGAAATAGTATTAAGTATTTTGTATACAGTATTATGTATTCATACTGCATACTTAATACCGAATACTTTATACTCATCTTATGTTGATCTATCTTTACGGCCCCGATGCGTATCGGCGGTCGCAAAAACTCCGGGAAATTACCAAGCAGTTTACCGACAAACATTCCGCTTTAAGCGTGAAGCGTTTTGATTTGACCGAGCCGGAAGAAATGGATCATCTGAAAGATTTCTCCACCGCCCAATCTTTGTTTGATACCGCGAAATTCGGCATTATTTACGGAATTTCGGAGCGGGAACCGAAGGAGGTGGATAACATTCTGAAAATTGCTGATGAATCTAAAGAAATGAGTCTAGTGGTGATAACCGACAAAGCCCTACCAAAGCCGTTTAAAATATTTTCTAAAGAATCGGTAGTAAAACAGAGTTTTGAAGCATTGGCGCCGGCCCAACTTTCGGAGCTAATTAAAAAGGAGTCCGATAGTCGCGGCCTGAAGTTAGACGCCCAGGTTTTACGGGGTCTAGCGGAGAAATACGCGAGTGACACTTGGGGTTTAGTTAATGAAATAGATCGTCTGGCCCTCGGCGGGAGTCATCAGGATGTTTTGCGGGAGGTGGATTTCTTTTCTTCTTTAAACGCTTTCGCGCGCTCCGGTTCGGCCACCACTCGGCTCCCCCTACTGGAGCATCTTTTAAATTCGGAAGATCCGGCTAAAGTTTTTAACGTTCTAGCCTCAATTTCGCCTAAAAAAAGTTTAATGGCCAACTATGATGTGGCCATTAAGTCCGGGAAGCTGGAATACGAAGAAGTTTTAACGAATATAGCGATTAGCGACTAGTGGTTAGGATTTAGCGGAGAGGTGCTTTGATAGGCGGGACTTCAAACGGGAGGCGGTATTTTTCTTAATCAGATTGGTCTTCGCGGCTTTATCCAGTTTTTGAAAAACCTGAGCCAAAAGCTCCGCCTTAGGGGCTTTTTTATATTCTTTAATAACGCCTCTTAAGGTTTTTCTTTGAGAGACATTGCGGGTCCGGCGGGTAATGTTTTGGCGCCAGGCCTTTTTCGCTGAATGGGTAATTGGCATGTCTTTTAACTAATTACAAAGATATTACAGGAGAATTAACAAAAATGCAAGCCCCTAGCTTTTAAAGATAAAAAACTTATAACCGAAGAAGTTCCATATCACGTTCGGGATAATCGCGCTGAATTTTGCCACGTTTTCCCAAAGCGGTTCCGACGTTCCCTCGGGAGCGCCGATGAAAGTGGTCATTATGAAGACGATCGCAGTATTAATGACTAATCCAACCAGGGTTATACCAATGAATCTAGAATATTCCCTAAGGTTGGCGGTGTCCCCCTCTTTTTTAAAAGCCCAAAACTTGTTCCAGAGATATGAATTGGTAACCGCGACTAAAAACGACACCGAATTAAAGATCAGAATTGCCGGACCGGAGAAGATTTGAAAGATCAGACTGAAAAGGTTAAGCAGCCCCAGATCTATGAAGGCGCTTAAGGCGCCGGCAGCGCCATATTTCGCGAATTGAAAGAGCGCCAGCGAGCGAAGCCCGATCATACCCGCGACCCACATCGCGAAGTTAGCGAATAAGAAAAATCCGGTGATTACTAAAGCCGCGCTCATTAAGGTCAACTCCCAATGTGGCGGTTTTATGTTCTCTAAAATCGGCAGAGACAGAATTCCAAATGCTAAGCCGACGATTGATACCAGCAGATAATCTTTTTTTGTAGCGAGCCCGATCATTATATTCATTCTACCATTACAAAAGCGAGGGCGTATTGTTTTGAGGAACATCTCGGAGGCGGTTGGGCTTGGCTCGTTCGTTAATCTCGAACGAACAACCGCCGAGAGCGAAGAAAACTTTTCCGCAGGAGAAAAGTTATTCTGTTTCC
>JBBTRE010000023.1:0-2482 GCA_038065375.1 Patescibacteria group bacterium
TGGCCAGCCTATGAAAACGAAAACTTCTTCGCCTTCAGAACCGCTCTTCTTTTTGCTTTCACTGCAGTCCAAGAATGCCCAGAAATAAGTTACAACCGCTCCAATGCTAGCGTAGCCGATCAAAACGGCCACCCACCAGTACCAAAGCATCGCTCGTCTCCTTATTGGGGAACTACGGATATAATACAGCAAATATTAGAAAATGTAAATATTGAAAATAAGCTCAGGATGCGATATAATACTAAGAATGTTGGCCTACAATGATCTCAAGAAAGGCGTCATCTTCACACTGAACGGAGAGCCGTATGAAGTAATGGAATACGCGTTTTTGCGCATGCAACAGCGTAAACCGGTAGCCAAATGCAAACTGAAGAATCTGATCTCTGGAAAAGTGGTAGAACAAAACTTCCATTCCAGCGAATCTTTTGAGGAAGCGGAAATTGTCAGAGAAGAAGTGAAATACCTCTATAACAACCGTGGAGAATTTTGGTTCTGCCCGAAAGATAAACCAGCCGATCGTTTCATGCTCACCGAAGAGCAAGTTGGCATCAGCGGGCAATTCATGAAACCAAATAATATGGTAACGGCTCTGAAATACGGCGACCTGATTTTGAGCATCAAGCCGTCAATTAAAATGGATTTGAAAATTACCGAAACTCCTTCCGGCGAACGCGGCAACACCGCCCAAGGCGGCACGAAAGCGGCTACTTTAGAAACCGGAGCCGTAGTTCAAGTGCCACTCTTTGTGAACAGCGGTGACATCATCAAAGTAAACACCGAGACGGGAGATTATGTGGAGCGGGTTGAGAAATCCAAGGAATAAGGGTCTCATCAGATTGTTTTTCGGAAGCAGAATAACCGACCCCTGCGGGCCGGTTTTCTTCGGCCTCGGCGGTTTGTCGTTCGATTCTAACGAACGAGCCAAGCCAAACCGCCTCCGGCATGTTCCGAAGAAACAATCCGCCTCGCCTTTGAACATTAATGTAATAACCTCGACACTTGTCGAGGTTATTTGTTTTCCGGGTTCTGTTTTTTTGCCAACGATTCTTTAAGCGCTTCACGTAGAGCGCTGACATCAACGGGTTTTTTTTCTTTAGCAACATCCGCTCTCGGCTTCAGTTCATTTAAAGACATCGGCCTCGGCGCGGCTGGTTTTAACTCCACAGAGGGAACAACGGGTTTGGGCGGAACTAACACCGGTTTTGGAGCAGGCGGAGGAACCGGCATTGGTTTTACCAGGGCCGGAGGCGGAGGAACTGAAACGACAATTTTTGGCATAGCCGGTTTAGTGACCACCGGGGCTTCCGGCTTAATAAACTTTGGTATCAAACTGATTAATTTTTCACCCAAGCTTAGCTTAGACACCGGGGCAGGCGCGACGAGTCCGCCTACCGATGAGGCAGGTTGAGGCGTTGGGCGAGGCTTACGAAAATCACCTCCGCCGTCGCTTTTTGGTTTCCGGAAATCACCACCTCCACTGCCCGGATCGTGGTCATCCGCCGGCGGTACGGTCAAGAATTCCTTAGCAATTTTATCCGAAACTTCTTTAATGGGAGTCGCATAATTCTTTCTAGTGTTATCAATAATCAGATCCCGATAGGAAGTCGCCGGTGATTGAATCGGCGGCAGGCCCATCGCGGAAAAAGGCCGGGAAGAAACACCATCAATCATCAACTTGATGTAAACCTGGGCTTTGGCGAGATTCACGATATCTACCGCTTCAAAATCCGGCATAAATTCTTTTTCCAAAAACTCCGCGTCCTCCCCGCCCACTCGGAAAGCAACAATCGTGCCGACGTTACCGAAAACCGCGTCCCGCACTTTGGTATTCAGATCATGTACTAGTTGTCGGATGTATTGGTGCGCCAAGATCAAACACAGGCGATATTTACGCGCCTCGGATAAAATGTTGGCGAAGGAATCAGTGGCAAAGTTTTGAAACTCGTCTACATACAAATAAAAATCTTTACGATCCTCTTCAAGGATATCCACGCGCGACATAGCCGCCAGCTGAAGCTTGGTGATAATCATGGAACCAAGCAGAGCAGAGTTGTCTTCTCCTATCCTTCCTTTAGATAAATTAAAAATAAGAATCTTCCGCGCATCTATCGCCTGCCGAAAATTAAGCGCCGATTTATTCTGACCCAGAATATTTCTCACCAGCGGATTAGCCACGAACTGACCGATCTTGTTTTGGATAGCCGCCGTCGCCTCCGTCTCAAATTTTTGCGAATAGCGGGAAAATTCGTTCACCCAAAAACCTTTAATAACCGGATCCTTCAGCTGATCCACTTTGGATTTCCGATAATCTTTATCCGACAGCAGACGCTGAACACCAAGCATATTGGAATCCGGAAACTCCAACATAGTCAGCAAGGCGTTGTTCAGGATGTATTCCATACGGGGAGACCAGACATCCGGCCAAATCTTTTTAAAAACACCCATCAGACCGGAGGCAACTAAATATCGGAATTCATCTTGT
>JBBTRE010000024.1:0-6450 GCA_038065375.1 Patescibacteria group bacterium
TCAAAATTCTAATGTTTGAAATTTTAATTTCGTATTTAAATATTGTTTAGAATTTAGCGCTTAGGATTTAGGATTTTGTAAACAGGGGACAACAACTTGCCAATGAATTCGTTCTGATATATAATACTCCTCATTGATATGAAAACAGCCATTCACCCACAATATTACGACAAGGCCAAGGTTAAGTGCGTCTGCGGCAAAGAATTCACCACCGGTTCTACCAAACCGGAACTTAACGTTGAAATCTGCTTCAACTGCCACCCATTCTATACAGGCAAACAGAACATGATTGACACCGCCGGCAAGGTTGAACGCTTCCGCGCCCGCCGCGCGAAAGCCGCGACTGCTACGAAAGTCACAAAAAAGCCCAGAGTCAAAAAGAAAGAGGTCAAATAGAAAAACCGTCCAGCTAAGCTGGACGGTTTTGGTTTTTAGGCAGGCGGTGGAGGCAAGTCAACCTCAGTATGATTATCGCGAATCGCAAAAGAAGTCTCCAGAATTATGTCCCTCATAGTAGGGTCGGTACACAATAACTCTGCCGACAAATCTTCTAACATCTGTACCGCTTCCAAAAGATCATCAAAATCCACAATCTTTCGTGTACGCAACTCATAACAGCGTTCAATAATATCAACGCTGCTTTCTTCTTGGGGGTTACGTTTTCTCTCTGATAGAAGCTTCACCTCCTGCAAAAGATCGTCAGTTGAGGCAACGTTAAGACTTGCCGAAGAACGACGGAATAAATCCATTACTGCGTCTCCTAAATAAACTAGACAGATATTATAATTCCGATATAGTATTGTCAAATATATGACTGCCAACAAAATCATCTTAGAAGTCCGGGCGGGGGCGGGGGGCGCCGAGGCCTCCATCTTTGCCGGAGATCTGGTACGGATGTACCAAAAGTATTCCTTGAAAAAGGGCTGGGGGTTTTCTATTTCCGACACTTCTCCGGGAACCATCGGCGGCTACAAAACTTTCATTGGGCGAGTAGACGGCGAGGGATGCTACGAGGCATTTAAAAATGAATCGGGAACCCATAGGGTTCAGCGCGTTCCCGCAACGGAAAAATCCGGCCGCGTCCACACCTCCACCGCCACGGTGGCGATTCTTCCGGTGGTTGAACCAAAAGAAGTAAATATCCATCCGGACGATCTGGAAGTAACCTTTTCCCGCGCCGGCGGTCCGGGCGGACAAAACGTAAATAAAATAGAATCCGCCGTGCGAATTTTGCACAAACCAAGCGGTATCGTGGTTTCCTGCCGAGAGGAACGCGACCAGCGTTCCAATCGCGAGAAAGCGATGGAGATGCTCCGCGCCAAACTCTACGCGATGCAAAGAGAAAAAGAATTCGGCGATGTTACCTCCGCCCGCCGCGCCCAAGTCGGCACCGCCGATCGTTCCGAGAAAATCCGCACCTACAACTTCCCCGATGACCGTATCACCGACCACCGCTTCGGGGTCAAAATACATAACGTAGAAGAAGTCCTTGATGGTAATTTTGACGCGATATTAAAGAAAATTAATAAGCAGGGTTAAATGAAAAATAGGCGCCGCAAGGCGCCTATTTGATTACTTCGGATACTCATCTTCCTTCAGTTTGGATTCTAAAACTTTGTACTCGGTAATTGTCAGCCAGTTAATCTTTTTCGTCACCGCCGCCCTGCTTCCATCCGGGCGTTCTTCAATCACAGTCTCTTCGGTATGCGCGGAAAATTCTTCCTTAGAAAAAGTGACGGAAATCTTTTTTGCCTCCAACAAATCCTTGCGTTCGCCATTCAACGATAAATAGTGGTTCATCCCCTCATCATCTCTTACAACCAAAGTGGTTACCGGTTGAAGCGTTAGGGCTTTCTGTTTCAAGCTAGAGCGCAGGACCTCCCCGGTTACGGTCATGGTAGCCGCGTTTTTGCCTTCATCTTTGCACCCGCATAAGAGAACCGCGCAAACTACCATTGCCGCCACGAAAATCTTTTTCACCTTTGCTTCCTCAATGTTCTGCTGAAAAAATACCACAAAATAAAAACAGGCGCAATCGCGCCTGTTGTCGTTAGCTCCGACGCTAGCGGTCGGAGAGCCGACTTCAGATGTCGGCTTCATCAGCGACCAACCTCTTAAATTCATCACTGTGAGGATTGTTCAGAAGGTCAAAATCGGCCGGTGTGCCGCAATAGGTGCAATCAGTTTTCAGAATCGCCGAAGGTTTCGCTAGTCCCAAGATTAGAAACGACCACCAGGGATTCTTTGCTTTCGCGTCTCGGATGAACTGCTTCAACGCTTGATTGCTCTCCCGAATTTGAAAATAATGCTGGCATCCTAGACACCAGATCATTTTACAAAGATCGGCAAATGGGAATTCTGTCTGGGTTTCAAAGCGGATCTGCTTTTTACAGCAACCACATTCCGCCTCGTATTCACCGTAATCACCATCATCCATAAATCGCGTGTAGCCAAGGAATTTCAGATCGCCATTGCGAATCCGAAGATAACCCGAACAACCAGCGCACCAAATATCCTGCTCCCCCGGCACCTCTCGCCGCAATAGCGCCCTCGGCGCTCCCTGCGACACCGCCACGCCAACTACTTTAGCGTTATCCATTGTTGGAAGCATACTCGGTGAAGGTGGCTCGCATGGCGAGATAATCCGCCCAACTTTTCTTATCCTCGGAAAGCTCTTGCTTGAGCCGTTCCGTCAGCACCAACCGCGCCATCAACAAGCTCGGCGCTTGCAGTTCAATATCATCCCAAGAAAATCCTTCGACCTGAATCCGAAATCTAAAAGTCTGCATCTGTCCTCCTGTGAATTTAAGGGAGCTGACTATAAAATAGCACTAACTGTTCAGAACATCAATGTCGGCCTGGAACTGCTGAGCCTTAGTCGCTACCCGATCGCCATATCCCCATAAATGACTCCTCCATCGTCCGCCGGCATAATATTTCGCCGCTGCGCAACGCTCCCGATCAACCTGCTTGGAGTAAATACTTTCACAACCTTTGATGGCATCTTTCAAATATAAAGCCGTGCCGACGAAAGCATCGCCGTTATTCCAAGGCGAAGCGGGATTGTGTCCGGTAATCTCGGCGACGCGATCTTTATAAAGCTTCCAAGTAGAAGGGATGAATTGCGACGGCCCCATTGCTCCGCCATAAGCGCCATCACGGTTGGCGCAAGAAACTGTAATCGTATCCGGATTAATACTCAATGAAGCAGTTAACGCTAAAAATGAAGGGACGTCCCGAGTAGGATGCATTGCTGTTTTATAACTACACTTTCCGACATTCTGTCCGAGCGCGGATTCACGATCCAAAATCGCCAGAATAAACGCCGCCCGAATCCCGGTCGCCTGTTCGGCAAACTTTGCGAACTGATACGCCTCATCAAAACTCATTTCCCCGCCGCCTAAAAATTCAAAGATCCGACTCCGGATTTGCGCCGCCGATTTCCTAGTTTCCAGCAACAACGCCTGGAACTTAGACTCCTGGCCCTTTGTCTGTGTCAGCAGAGTGTCTTTCTCTTGTTTGGTTTTACTAACTGCCAGCTTTTGTGAATCTTGATAGGCCTTCAGAGCGGCCGCCTCACTCCGCTTGTTAGCCAACGCCTCCTTCTGATCTAGCAACTCGCCCCGTAGCTCGGTAACTTTTGCCACCGTCACTGACAACGAATCTTTAATCGCTAAAATATTATTTAAGTTGCCGAAAAAATCGGAAAGCCGCGGATTCTTCAACATCACTTCAACTAATCCGGAATTCTCATCTTCATTCAAGCGTCGGATTAATTTCGCTAAGGCGCTCTTGTTAGTAATCAGCCGATCCTCCGCAAGAACAATTTCAGTTTTATTGGCGGAGATTTCTTTGTCCAACTTAGACAGATTCAAAGTGATCGCCTTAATCTGCAAATTTAATTTACTAATCTTAGAATTCAAAGAATTAACTTCCCCCTTCAGAGTGGTGCCCTGCTTCTTATACACATTAACCGTCGCCTCATGTTGGGCGATTTGAGCTTCCAGCTCCGTTAGCTGACGCTCTAAGGCCTCCCTTTCCGAGGAAGATTGAGCAGAAGCCACCGGGACGGTGGCCGGTAGTAAGTAGCTAGTATTAAGTATTAAAGCGAGCAGAAAAACAGATACAAACCTCATATTCATATTATATACGACGAAAGCCCCTTCCGGGGCTTTCGTCTTTGACTCATCTATTTCTTTTCTGCAGCTGGCTTGTCTCCTGCGGCTGGAGAACCGGCAGCGGGCTCAGCAGTGGCGGCTTTGGCAGCATCGCGGACTTCCTTCTTCTCTTCTGTCTCAACTTTCACATCTTCCGGCTTCACTTCAGCAGACAACGCCGCTTCCTGCTCCTCGGTCATCTTAGCGGTCACGGTAGCAACTACTGATTCGCCATCCACTACTGCCTTAACACCATCTGCCAATACCAAATCTTTTACATAAACACTCTGTCCGATATCAGCGATCTTGGAGATGTCGGCGGAAACAGATCGTGGAATATTGGTCGGCAGGGCCTCAATTTCCAGTTCTTGCATGGCCTTAACCAAAAGACCGTTCTTTTCTTTAATAGCTTGAGATTCACCGATAAATTCCACCGGCACCCGGACTTTTATTTTCTCATCCAACCGAACCTGATAAAGATCCACATTGACCACTTCGTCGGTAACCGGATCAAGAGCGAGATCGTGAATCATTACCGGATGCGTTTTGCCGTCAATCACCACGTTGACCATGGTGTTTTCACCGGATTGCTTCAAAACACGGCGCAATTCTTTGGCCGGGATAGCTAAGTGGACATTCGCTACACCGCGTCCGTAAAGTTCAGCCGGAATCAAACCAGCCTTACGCAAGGCGCTAGTCGCTTTCCCAAATATTTCTCTTTTTTGAACCGCTAATTCCATTGCCAGGTGAGTAGAAACTCGATTTTTATTATTCGCTTTTTGTTTATAATGCTGACTTTTCTATAAGGCCAAGTACTGTGTTTATACAGCAATCGCCAACTTAAGGCAAGCGATCGAGTTTTCACTCCCTGGCATTGGGGATATTGTAACGGAAATCAAGATGGAATGCAACTATAAAAAAATCCCCGCATTGTGGCGGAGACTTGTTTGATTATCGCATCGCTAGCACCTCTTTTAAAAAATCCAAGATCTGCAGGGGCTGACGGGAGGGAGCTACGATATAAACTCCTTCTGCCATTCTATCCTTAGCTGCCTGAACTAACTGCAAAGCTTTCATCAATCCCCAGCTACGCAGACTTTCTGCATCCCGGCCAAATTCTTTACTTTCTGCTGAAACCGACTCCGGAATCACAACACCGGTTACTTTTCCTTCCTCAATGGCGCGCATAGTCTTAATATCAACCAACGGCCAAATTCCGACTAACAAAGGCAGAGAGGTATGGTAAGCATAGAGCTTCAACAACGCTTCCAACTGCTCCTCATCAAAGACCGGCTGGCTCATAAACATCCCCGCGCCGGCCACAATTTTTTGTTTGAGCCGCAGCTTCTCTTCCTCCAGGTCGGGATTGTTCTGATTCACGGCCGCTAGCAGAGTCAGATCCAAACCAGCAGTGAGTTTTAACTTTTCCGCCGCTATACCGATCAGACCGACGGAATCACATTCAAAAACTCCCGGAGAATTAGCTAAAGTCGACCCAACCGGATAAGCATCACCGGTAATCACCAAAAAGTTTTTTATTTTTTGTAACTGATTCGCGGCCGCCATCTGACTCAACAGCCCGTTAATTGTGCTATCCCGAGTCGTGATATGAGGGATGACTTCCAAGCCAAGATTTTTCAAATAGGCGGCCAACAACAAAGAGTCATGACAAAGCCGACGGCTTGAATTAACATCCACCAGATCAACGCCGATATCTGCCAAGACATTAATAGTCTTGCGGAAGTCATCAAACTGATCAGGCTTCGGAGGATCGATCTGCACACTGACCAAAAATTCTTTGCTTGCTAATCGTTCATTAATGGAACGGGTCAAGGCCAACTCCTTCAAGAAACTAGCTAAACAATAACGAAAAATATGGGTAGCGTAAAGATGCTATGGCAACTTGCTGAAAAGCTTTAACCGCCGCCGCAAAACTTCTTTCATCTCGTCAATTGATCCTTCCATCAACTTATATGGGGCTACCTCGTCGGGTTTTTTCTTTAAAGATTCCTCCATGCCTTTCCGCCAGGCGAGACGCAACTCGGTGCTGATATGAATAATCCGGACGCCCGCGTGAATCGCGTTGGCGAAGTCCGCGTCAGTATTGCCGGAGCCACCATGCAAAACCAATGGAATTTTCACCGCTTCTTTAATCGCCCAAATGCGTTCAATATCCAGGGCCGGCTCCGGAGCATTAGCAAACATTCCGTGAATGTTTCCAACTGCAGGCGCCAGTAAATCAACACCCGTCGCTTGCACAAACTTTTTAGCTTCCTCCGGCTTAGTAAGATCG
>JBBTRE010000025.1:0-2326 GCA_038065375.1 Patescibacteria group bacterium
TCGGTGACAGGGGCTAAGTCGTAACAAGGCACGGGTAGCGGAAGCTGCTCGTGGATCAATTAAATTAAACTTTCAAATCAATTTGGTTTGCTAGTTAGCAGTCGATTGGTAAGTAATTATTAAAGGTGTTAGTCGTGGAGCCTTAAGTCACGAATGTAGGTAGTGACATGAACGTTGTGTCAGTACTGAAGGTTGGGATAACTACAAAGTTGAGGACTGATTCTTGGCAAACAAAAGCCACTGGATAACTCCGGTGGTTTTTGGTATTATTTTCACGGAACTTTTCATGGGAGAAAGCATGTTGCAGAAGAGGTCAAAGGGGACGTCGGAGATGATCCGGACCGTGACTGAGAAGGCAGGCGCTTCTATTAAGCTTCTAGTGCTGAAACAAATTGGGCAGGTCATCGAAAGATTCCCAAAGATTATATTCGGGATACGGGATAACGTGCCGAGGGCAACAGACATCGCAGAAGGAATGCTAAGTTCGGTCGACGTTACTCTGCGGGCGTATGACAGAGAAATGCCGGGTATTGTTTTGTGGAAAGACGACAGATTTTGGACCGAGGCATCAATTGTTGTGCTCACTCCTAAGGGGGTATTTCTGTGCCCTTATGTTATGAGCAAGCGATCCAATAGTAATATTTGTCAGTCTCGGCCCGATTGGACGACTCGGAAGGAAAGCTCAGATCTTTGGGTTAAGTATGGCGAGCAGGCAATCGTTGAGCTTAAGAAGCTAGGAAAAAAATAAATCGCACCCCGCACCTAGTTAGAGGTTAAAAACCTCTGTAGGTGCGGGGTGTTTTTGTTTGTGGATAAGAGGGAGTGGATTTTTTACGCGTAGAGGATAGAATGAAAGGTATGATGAACACATCCAAAAAGGGTTTTACGTTGATTGAGTTATTAATCGTTATCGGTATTTTGGCGATTTTGGCGACGGCCGTTATTTTAATCCTGAATCCGGTTCAGCTTTTTGCTCAAGCAAGGGATTCTCAACGTCTTTCGGATTTGGCGACAATGAAAAGCGCTTTGGCTTTCTATCTTTCAACCACTGGCGGTAGTTTGAGCGGCGCTGGTACTTGCTATGTTTATGAGCCGGCAGGCGCGACCATCGCAGATTGTGGTGGACGGCATACAGCCGGCGGTTTTTCCAAGAGCGCGATTTTATTAGCTGACGGCACAGGTTGGATGCCGGTTAATTTTGGTGATATTCCGGGTGGTTCCCCGCTTTCCGTATTGCCTCGCGATCCTCGGGCTTCGCTTGGGAAATTCTATTCTTATGTTCCGGGACTCGGCGGCACATTTGAAATGAACGCTGATATGGAAAGTACTCGTTATCAATCTGGTGGCAATGATGATGTTGAATCAGTAGATGGAGGTGATAAACCCGACATCTACGAAGTAGGTAATGCTCCTGGGCTCAAACTTTAATTTAGTAATCGTTTCGTTTTTACTGGGGGCGCAATTGCTAATGCGCCCTTCGGTTTATGGTGAGCGTAGTCGAACCATGTTTTTAAGAGTGGTGCGTCCGGTTTTTTGGGCTTTATTGGTTTTACCGCTCGTCTTGGCGATTTATTTTTCTTCTCAGCAATATCAGCTTTGGCTAGTTAACCCGCTGACGCAATTACTGCTCCCACCGCATCAAAGTATTAGTTATTTTATCTCCTACTCCGCCGTAACTTTTTTCTTGCCAATCACAATTAATTTATTGCTGGCTTCGGCGGCGCTGTTGATTTTCACTTGGCTAAATCATCGGTCTCGGGGAAGAATTTTCGAAGGCGTCGAGCCATATTTGATCGGAGTCGCAATTTTATTGTCCGGCGCTCACTGGATAATTTTTCTTGGAGCCGTTGTTGTAGTGGCTTTGTTGGGTTCAGTTATTAATCTTTTACTAAAACGCGGGCAATTTTCCCTGTATTATTTTTGGCTGGTAGCCGCGGCTTCAGTTATACTAATTAGTAAGGCGTTTTCCTAATGCCTGTTCTCTAAATCCTATTGCCTATTTTATGGTTCAAATCCCAGACGATAAATTAAAAGAAATTCTCGCTAAAGATGGCGCGGTCAGCGAAAAGGATTTTGACGCGGTTACCAAGGATGCCAAGCGGATGGGGCAATCCGTGGCGGATGTTTTGGTGTCCCGCAATTTCATCAAATCGGGGTATTACAACGGCTTGTTGGCTAAATACTTTGGCGTGGAGCCGGCGAATCTTTCCAGCCAGCCGATTGATGAGGCGGCTCTGCGATTACTTAGCGAGGATTTGGCCAGGCAAAAGAGATTGGTGGCTTTTGCGAAGTAAATGGATGGCAATTTGGATATCTCGATGTCGTA
>JBBTRE010000026.1:0-25474 GCA_038065375.1 Patescibacteria group bacterium
TCTTTAGCTTGGCGATCACGTGTTGCATAAAGAGAAACTGGGCGTCTGAAATGCGTGGGAGACCAGCGCCAAATCTACCAGTGAAGCCGCGCTCTGCCTCGTTGTCTACAGTGGTCTTATCTTTTTCCCACGAAACTCCAAACGGAGGATTAGAAAGCACGTAGTCAAAGTGCTGACCGTGGTGCTGGTCATTCGAGAGAGTGCTTGCCTTGCTGTGTTCCTTGTCGCCACCCTTGATTGAGTCGATGTCTTCACCTTTGATGAGCATGTCTGCCTTACAGATGGCGTACGTTGTCGCGTTGAGCTCCTGCCCGTAGAGGAATATCTTGGCGTTCTTATTGAAATGGGTCTGTATGTAGTCCTTGCTAACCGTGAGCATACCTCCGGTACCGCAGGCCGGGTCGTATATTTCTTTGATTACGCCCTGTTTCCCAAGCTCCTTTTCTTCGCCAGCGAAGAGGAGCGAGGTCATGAGGCGGACTACATCGCGCGGTGTGTAGTGCTCTCCGGCTGTTTCGTTAGACTGTTCAGCAAAGCGACGAATGAGATCTTCAAAGGCGAGCCCGATAACGTGATTTTCCACCTTATCTGGATGGAGATCAATCTTGTTGAATTCTTTGAGCGCGAGGTAAAGCAATTCTGACTCATGCAATTTGTCCAAGATCCTATCGAACTCGAATTTCGCGAAGATTTCTTTTACATTATCGGAAAAACCGTCAATGTATTTACGGAGATTTGGTGCAGCTTGGGTTGGTGCTTCAATCAGCTTCCGAAAAGTGTAGGGAGAGGTGTTATAGAAATTGAAACCGGTCGTTCGATAGAGGATGCTCAAATTGGCGACTTTGCCGTCGAGCTCGTTGAAACGCTCAAGTGTCTTCAGCTTTGTGGGCTCGAGTGCATCGTCGAGACGCTTGAGTACGGTGAGTGGCAAAATAACATCCTGGTATTGCTGGGGCTTAAAAGTACCGTGCAGATGGCCTGCAATGTTCCATATCGTATTCGAAATCTCTCGGTAGTTTGTTGGCATAAATTTATTTTTGTTATATTTCACCAGAATGCGCCCAATCTTCTTCTTTGAGTGAGTGTAAAAACTCTTCAATTTCATCAAGTTGATTGTGATCTTCTGCCCATTTAATGTGAATTTTTAATCTTTCTTGTTTCTCAACATCTGAAGTGTGCCCCCATGCCCCTAAAATAAGAGGAGCAGGAGGATTGTAACCAGCACCAACTTGCTTAGTGTCACTAAGCATTTGATATAAATCGTTCCATTTTAACGGCATAAGACAAACTCTATTGCGTGATATACAATATTCCCACAATTTTAGTGAAGGCATGATTTTACTTAAGAATACTATAAATTTGACTTACTTTGAAGCTACCGAAACTAATTGTTTTGGAGAAAAATCTATAAACTCCGCGCATCGTCCATATCAAGATCGCCATTAACAACTAGTTCCTGCGCCCAATCATCAAGATTTTCAAAATCCTCAATATCATCCGGCTCTATCACCCCATTTTTTACCAATTCCAATATTTCTTCTGGGGACATATTATCGTAAGTCTTCGTTTGCGATTGAAAGCATCAAATTATCAAATTGTCTTGGATTGAGTTTTTCTCCATATGTTTGGTAAATTTTTTGGCATACAGCGAAAACTCGCTTAGAAAATTTGCAATAGACTTGATCGCCAATTACCTCGTCTACTTTTATTTTTTTGTTAATTCCTAAATATTCTGCCAGCTGAATAGAGGCCTTCTCCGCCCGAGAATCATAAATATAAAAAAGTGGCGGGTAGTGGAAATGTAAATATTTTGACGCCAGCGATCTTTGATATCTTTTCCCATTTATCCTCCCAAATATTCCAGCTAGTGCATCGTGCGCTTTGATTAAGTTATTAATATTACCTCCCGTTATTTCTTTATAGGATTTAATTTCTTTTAAAAGCTGGTGATCAATATCAGCTTTGACAACCTTAGGGCCGACTGAATTAACATAAAAATCATCGCCTATTGCCTCGTTTTTGGCCCTCCCTCGTTCAATAGCGGCTGCATAAGATCGTCCAATCAGCCAAATTTTACCTATAATTTCCGACTCGTTATTGTGATATGGGCTGCTTGCGCACATCTGATATAAAATATTGTTGCCAAAATCCCAGGGCGACGATTGCTTCGCCTCACTAATTATTTTTTTTAATATCACGTCGTCTAAATTCATAATAAATAATATTTAACTTGGTGATTGGCCACTATCAAAAGTTTTCCAGTATATTGCCATAATTTGACCGAAAAAAACAACCATCAAAAAAGCGGCCTATTTTAGGCTTTGCTGGACGCACCTAGGTCGCTTGCACCAAAACTAACTGCTCCGGAGCCAGGGATCGAACCTGGGACCCTCCCGTTAACAGCGGGACGCTCTACCGCTGAGCTACTCCGGAATGTATGAACTGATACTATTTTAACAAAATTTCAGCTTTTGTCCAACTGGCCTCGCGACATAGTTGCCCTTCAAGATTTTATATACTATAATACTTCGCAGAACTTAATCTAACGCCGAAGGAGGTTGGGAAATGGCCAGAAAAAGTTATCCGCCGATTGCGCCTGGAACCCACGTGAGAACGACGCAGGTAAACTTGAGCAAGCTCAAAGAATGGACAAATGAAGCATTAGCGCAGCGCAAGTGGGGCATAAAAGGAAAAGTAATTGGCCACCATGATTCCCATGGCCTTTGCTACGACGTATTGCACGAAGATGGGACGGAGGGATGTTATGATCCGTCCGAACTGGCAATCATCCCAATGGAGTGTATGACTAACAAGGTCCAGCCGATCAAACCGAGCGAGGTAGTTCAGATCAAGAAAGAAGCGATGCCCGATGTCGTACTCCAATCCTTCAATGAACTGATTACCGAAAATTTTGATGGAACTAGCGCCGTGGTCAAGCAGGACGATGTTGTGAACTTACTCGTCAAGAAAGGATTCACGCGTGATGAGATATTCAAGAAGGGGTGGTTGGAGGTGGAGGATATCTATCGAGTAGCGGGGTGGACGGTTATCTATGACAAACCCGGATACAATGAAGACTACGATGCGAACTTTGAATTCAGGAAAAAATAAAAAAGAGGATGAGCCCGACACCGGGCTCTTTTTTGTTGACCTAGAATGCTTGTCTGGTTAAAATGTTAGTAGCAAACACCGGACGGAGGCCCTATGGCTCTAAAAGTGTATTTGATCGGCTCTTTGCGAAATCCGGAAATTCCGAAAATCGCCAATAAAATTAGGGAACTTGGGTTTGATGTCTTTGATGATTGGTACGCCGCCGGCCCGGAAGCGGATGATAAGTGGCGGGATTACGAAAAAGGCCGGGGTCACGGTTACCGGGAAGCGCTGGAAGGTTATGCGGCTAATCATGTTTTTGAATTTGATCGCAAACACCTGGAAGAATGCGACATCGCGATTCTTTGTCTGCCGTGCGGAAAATCCGCGCATCTGGAACTCGGACAGGTTCTCGGTAGCGGCAAGAAGGGCTACATCCTGCTTGATAACCCGGAACGCTGGGACGTGATGTACAAATTCGCCACCGGAATTTTCTATAGTTTTGAGGAATTAGAAGTTGAACTCCGGAAGCTAAAACAATAAACACCCCGACATGGGGTGTTTTGATTACAAGAAGTATGTCTGACCTTCACGCAATCTCGTCATTTTCCAATCTGTCCTTGAGTTCGTCAGATAATCCCGGATTTTCTGCCAATCGCTTAGCTAGTTTGTCATTCAATACATCACAGTTTTCACAAACTGTTTTCACTCCCCTGCCACATTCAAGACAGGAAATTTCCAGTGGTCCAAAAAGTGTCAGACACAGGCCGATGGAAATTATCGGGCTACAAACTAATGAAAGCGCGACAAGCGCCGGGGCTACTATTGGGGCGCGATCCCAAAGAATTATCCCGACAAATCCGCACAATCCGAAAACTACAATTATCGCCAGGGCCCATCCCTTGGTCATCTGCGCATTCCTTAAAAGGTCTAGCCCTAGACTACAATAAATGCTATCTTGGTGCTAGTTCTAACAATGAGGATGAGATGGCGACTGATTGCGAAAAGTTAAGCCCTGCCGCGAAGAAAATTTTTGACAAACTAAAACCCTTCTACCCTCCTGACCCATGGAGAAAGCCCCGCTGGGAAAAAGATGGAGTCGTAATTGACAACGGCACTTACGACCTCCGAAGGCATGCCGATAGAAAACGGCTGGAAGACAACCGGCAAAGCTTTCTGGGCTATATGCTGGCCCTCGCGGCGTCCATACATAGAGCCGGCGCCGGCTCGATGCAGGGATTCACCGAAAAACACTTCTCCGAGCACATGCAACAGGTAGCTGAACAACTCCTGCTGTTGCGCGATCTGGATTTCCAGATTGAGACTATGGATCTCGTCGATGACTGCTAAATTTCAACTCCGACGTAACCCGTCGGAGTTTTTGTTTTCCAGCCGAATTACAAAACCAAAACCGCCCTAGGGGCGGTTTTGGTCTCAAGAAATCGGTTAGCGTCTCACGGCTTTCACAATAGCAATCAGAACGCAGGCGCCAAACAGAGCTACCAGAAAACTGGAGATAGTTCCGCCTGTTCCGGGTATTCCCAAAATGCTAGTAATCCAGCCGCCAAGCACGGCGCCTAACACACCAACAAGAATATTCAACAACGCTCCCTGCTGTGCGTTCGTCTTCATTATTAAAGACGCAACCCAACCAACAAGCGCGCCGAAGATAATCCAAAGAATTATTCCCATATTATTTTTTGGTCCTAAAATTCAGAATCGCGCCGTTTGTTATACCGAATTGATTCTGGGCATTCAGACGGAAATAATACCGGGTATCGGGAGTCAATGCCGAAAGAGTTTCCAATGCCGATAATAGAGCGCTGCCATCTCCAATGGACACCAACGAGGTGACACTGCCTAAATCATTGGTTTTACCGTATTCAAACCAGTATTGCGTCTGGGATTTGTTCGGGGTCACCTGACCGTTCAAACTAGCGGACACCTTAGTCACGTTAGTGGCGGCCGAAGTTTTAGCGGAAGGAGCGCTTCCTACCGGCGCGGGATTTCCTTGAGTAGTTTTAAACGAGTATTGGGCCCCAGAGCTCTTGCCGAGCCGGTTTTCTCCAACCAGGCGGAAAAAGTAGGTGGTGCCCTTAGTTAATCCGATAATGTATCCCGGGGAAGGGATGACGGAATAACCGGAGCCGATCGTCTGATTAGGAGTTTTGTTTCCTAAGCTTGGAGTAGATCCATATTCATACCAATAGTCGGTCAGGGCCCCATTGGGATTAACAGCGCCGATAACAACTGCCGTGCTATCACTGGGACTGGCGTATCGATCGGTAGTGACCAGCGGCGCGCCGGCTTTAGCGGCTTGAGGTTGAGGAGCTGATTGAGGAGAGCCCGGTTCCGGCTGCGGTTGCGGTTGTGGCTGCGGAGAAGGTGAAGTAGGCGGACTAACGGAAAAAAAGACGAGTCCACCGATAACCAACAGGGAGACCACGCCCCCGATAACTAACATTGATTGTTTATTCATTTTTTTATTTTATTAAGTTTATTTTTTATCTGTAATTCCCAATCGACCTCCGGATGTAACCGCCATTGCTGTTGTACTAATAACAGTACCATTCCACAGAATCTTAATTACTCACGCTACTAGCTATTTGACGAGAACTATGATAAAGTGGGGAAATGAAGTTACACCCGAAGGTAAAAGGCGGATTAGAGAAGAAATTCCAGAAGGTGCAAAAGACTCCGGCCAGTTTTGATTTCTTCGTGGCGGTGCACGATTTCGTTGAATATATAGAAGCAAACAAGGCATTGGTGGATAATCTTTCATCTCGATTAAAACCGAATCGTGATTTAAATATTCCCAATAAGTACACTTACATAAAGCAGATTTATCAGGCGCTGGAAGATGTTAACAACACTACTAACGACGACCTGGGACACACCCGATATGCCGTGATGTTGGATATCAAGAAAATTAAAAATCTGGACATGACCGACAGCAACCCGTTTTGGAAACGCCGGGAAGTTTCCAGGAAAATAATCCACGAAATCTACGAAAGATTGAATCCGACCCTCGTTTAGAAAAAACACCCCTCGAGCGAGGGGTGTTTTGATATTGAACAGATTTTCTTAGGCGACGACGTCTCCGGTCAATTCCGCGACCGGATCACTCTTCCGAGTCTGCGGAGCGGAAATCTTAATGCCATGTTTTCGGAGCGAGACCGCGACTGCCGCATTGATGGAGGGGTTGGGCGGATAGCTATCCATGGAGCCATAGTTGCGCCGGATATGAGCAACCAGTAAAAGCTGAGCAACCTGCTCACCGAACCTTCTACAAACTGTCTCGTAGGCCTCCGAACCATCAATTTCAATCAACTTTGCCGCTTCCTGCATCTGCTCCAATGACAACTGCTGCGCCTGCATCGAGCCCCTCCTAAATGGGTACGCTGTGGGCTATTTTAGCACAAATGGCCGATTAACGCAAGCGAGGGAAGAAACTAGACATGCTATGATTTCTTTAGTCATTTGGAGAGCTCCAATGGAGTCAACGGCCTATCCAGGAATCTATCGGCACTTCAAAGGCGGGAAATATTTGGTTCTTTTCGTTTCTACCGGAGTGGAAGATGGCGAAAAGATAGTGGTTTATACTTCCCTCTATGAACCACACTGCGGCACAATCAGTCACCGAACTCTGAAAAACTTCCTGGAAGAAGTTGACCGCCCGGAACTAAATTACAAAGGTCCGAGATTCCGATACCTTGGACCTGCCTGACCACCCAAAAACGGGTGGTTTTTTATTTGTGTATTATCTCACGGCCGTGAGATAATACACAAATTGAATAAGGCGGCCAGGGCGTATTTACCTCGCTTAGCGGGGTTAACAATTACTTCCCGCCACAAAACCGGTCGTCCAGCAGAGCTGGAGAGAATATCCACCGGAGGGGCGATCAACATTCAAAACATCACCAACTAGATAAAGATTAGGGACTAACCGCGATTGCATCGTTTTGAAGTTGATTTCCTCCAACGCCACGCCGCCCGAGGAAACAACCGCTTTATCGGCGCCGAGCAGTCCTTTTACATTCAAAGGGATCGCTTTCAGCAGAGCCGCCAGCTTTACCCGATCTTCATGACTGACGCTGTGGTTCGCGGTTTCACCATCAACTTCCGCCAATTTTAGAATCGCCGCAACCAGCGCGGAGGGAATGAGTTTATTGAAAACATTTTTCAGCTTTTTATTACTGTCGGCAACGAGCAATTCTTGCAGTTTTCTTTTCACTAACCCGGCATCCAACGTCGGAAAAAGATCCAGCTCAATCACCACCTCTCCATATTTCAGTAACTCCCCTATTTCCTTACTCATATTCAAAACTGTCGGCCCGCTGATGCCAAAATGGGTAAAAAGCAGTTTGCCTTTCTGCGAATCCTCTTGCTGTCTGTTTTGTCCTCCGGAGGAGGATCCGCCTCCAACGGAGAAGGTGGTAAGTTTGATGTCTTTTAGTGAAACTCCGCCCAACTTTTTCGCCCAACCGTCTTTCAACGCGACCGGAACTAGCGCGGCTTCATTATTAATGACCTCGTGGCCAAGTTTCCGGAGCCAACTGAATCCTTCGCCGGTGGAACCGGTTTCCGGGCGGGAAGTGCCGCCGGTCGCGACAATGCAGGACTTCGCTCTGATATCGGTTTTATCTTTCAGATGAACAACAATACTTTTATCCACACTAATAGCCAGGGAAGCAACTGGAGCATAGGTTTTTACCTCTACTCCACCTTCCTTCATATACTTAGTCAGCACATCCCAGACTGATTGCGCCTTATTTGAGACCGGGAAGATCCGGCCTTCATTTTCTTCTTTAGTATTCATCCCTCGTTTATTGAAAAACTCCAGCGCTTCTTGGACGCCGAACTGGGAAAAGGCGGAAAAGAGAAATTGATCATTGCCTTTATATTTGGCAACCATTGAACGGATGTCAGTTTTATTATTAGTGACATTACACCGCCCACCGCCGGTAATCAGAAGCTTTTTACCCGGAGCGGGGTTCTTTTCTAACAACAAAACCGAGCGTCCCAGCTCGGCCGCCCGTCCGGCCGCCATCATTCCGGCCGGCCCACCCCCGATGACCACTACGTCCCAAATCCAGTCACTTTTCATCCCATGAGAGTAGCACGAAAACAGGGGGTTGACAAATGCAAAAGGGGTATGCTATAATGGACGGGCTGTGAACCCCTCACATAACTTATGTAAGGGTTGAAGCTAAGGGACGTCGTCGAGCCACGAAAACAAAAATCAACGTAAATGAAAGGAACTATTAAAACTCTTACTGAAAAGGGCTTTGGATTCATCGCCCGTGAAGGTGAGACAAAAGATTTGTTTTTTCACTCTAAGGATTTACAAGGTGTAACCTATGAGGAATTGCAAGTCGGAGATGTCGTAACTTTTGAAGTCACTCAGACTGAGAAAGGCGCGGCTGCTATTAACGTAGCAAAGGCTTAAGGCCTTATCGCGAAAACCGCCCCGGTTTTATCCGGGGCGGTTTTTGTTTACTTAATTCAATGATATGGTTTACTCAATAAATATGGATGAGGAGGATTTCAAAAAGAAACTAACCCCGGAACAATATCGGGTAATGCGAGAGAAAGGCGAGGAAAAAGCTTTCACCGGAAAATATTGGGACAATAAAGATGATGGCGTATATGGCTGCGCCGCGTGTGGGAAGGAAATTTTTTCTTCGGAGGATAAATTTGATTCCGGCTCCGGATTTCCAAGCTTTAAAAAAGCCTTGGATCTAAAAGAGATCGAGTTAATAGAAGATCCGGCCAATCCGAATCGGATGGAGTTGCGCTGTAAAAATTGCGCCAGTCATTTGGGTTTTGCGATAGACGGAGAAGAAAAATACTATCAATTAAACTCTGCCTCTTTGGAACTTGAGGTAAACGATAAGGACGAAGAAGAGGATGAGGAAAAAGAGTCAGAAAAGAAATCCGATAGAACCGGTAAGATAAAATCGGTGGCTAAAAATATGGCGATGCTGGCGGCGACGGCGGCTGTGAGCGTGGCTTTAGGCGCGACTGCCGGAGTGATAATCTGTAAAAACTCCACGCCTACCCCTGTCCCAACTACTGCTCCCGCCACGGCGGGCAAGCCGGCCGCAGCGCCATCCCCTGTAGTAAGCACTAGACCGGTGCCTCCGCCAGCTGGTGGACCAACGCCTGCTCCTACGCTCCCTACGTCCTCCGGAGTTGGGACTGTCCCGCCACGATCAACTCCCCCGCCGACACCTCCCGTAGAGCCGGCCTCTGTGCCGCCAACCGAACCTCCTTTGCCATCTTCTGACGGCACGATTCCGTAAACATGGAACACGAAAAAATAGAGAATAAACATCTGACCACCGCCGGAAACTATATCGCGGATTTCATTTACGGCGCCAACGACGGATTGATTACTACCTTCGCGATTATTTCCGCGTCTGCCGGAGCAGGAATCTCCGCCGGAGTGGTGATTGTGCTTGGTTTAGCCAATTTGTTCGCCGACGGATTCTCAATGGCCACCAGTAATTATCTTGGAATGAAGTCACGAAGAAATTTTGAATTGGACCAAAAAAGAATAGAGGAAGCGGAAATCATAGATCACCCGGAAGAAGAAAAAAGAGAAATTAGGGAAATTTACGAGAAAAAGGGATTCCATGGAGCGGACTTGGAGAAAGTAGTGGAGATAGTTTCCTCCAATAAAGAAGTTTGGGTAAAAGAAATGCTGATCGGTGAGCTTGGAATTATTCCCGAGGAAGATATCAAAACCACGCCATTCAACCATGCGGTTACTACTTTTTTTGCCTTCGCGATTATTGGATTCATACCTTTAGCGCCATATATTTTCGGGTACACCGGAAAACCGTCATTCTATCTTTCGGCCGGACTGACTGCGTTGATGCTGTTCTTAGTCGGCGGTTCGCGAACAAAAGTTACCGGCGGCGGTTTTCTCAAGAATGGCTCACAAATGCTCTTCTTTGGAGGTTGCGCGGCAATTCTCGCCTACGGAATCGGATTTTTAGTCCACCAGCTGACTGGAATAAACGTTTAAATGCAAATTCCATTAAGGCGGCATGAAAAATTGATGGTCCGAGATGAGAGTCCGATACCGATGACAAGGGAGGCACACCAACGACTGAAGGAACGACTAACGACATTAAAGAACTCATTACCCGAGCAAATTTCTACTACAAAAGCCGCCGCCGATCTTGGCGACCGGTCGGAGAATGCCGAATATCAAATTTCTAAGAGCCGATTGCGTGGCACTCACAGGCAGATTTTGATAATTGAAGATCAGCTGAAACGCGCGGTAATAATAAAAACAGATAAACATAATAAAAAGATAGAGCTGGGAACAACGGTAGTTTTGGAATCCGAAGGGAAAAAATATACTTTCCAAATCCTTGGTTCTTTCGAAACAAACCCCGGCAAGGGAGTGATCTCTGATCAATCTCCTCTTGGTAAGGCTTTGATGGGTGGCAAGAAAGGCGATGAGATCAACATCAAAACAGGCTCCGGAGAGAAAAAGTATCTGATCTTAGAAATTAATTAGTCGGCTTCTTATTTTTGACAAAAAAATTGCGCAAAACACCGCCACCTAGAGGGGCGGCTTTTTCTTTGCTATAATACGTTTAGTCCTTTTAGGAGACCGCAGTGAATCTTAATTATTTGATCGGAATGCAGGAAGCGGATGCGATTGCCGCGATCAAAGCTGCCGGAATGCGTCCAAGAGTGACGGCGCGCGATGGCGAAAATTACATGCTCACGGCGGATTATCGCACCGATAGAATTAATCTCTGTATTAAAAATGGGATGGTAGTGAGGGCCGACATTGGCTAAGAAAAATCAGAAAGAAACAGAGAAGCCGAAAGTCGCTCCCTCGAAGGATCTCAACGCAATCGTACTACCGGTGCTCTCCGGTAAGTCTCCAAATTGCCCTAAGTGCGACGCGCCACCCAGTAGACACGAAGTCCGTAATCATAGCGTAATTTGGCATGACGGAGATGTGCACTGCACCAAGTGCGGAACGTATGTAAGGATGTACGACGCTGGTTAATAACGAAAATCTCCATCCCCTCGCAAAGCGAGGGGATTTTTGTTAGAGTACTCGCGTACTTTGAAAAGGACAGGTTCAGAAGATGCAAATCATCAGATGGATTTTGCTGATATTACTGATCCTACAAATCATCGCCCTCCCCTTTTGGCCAAGAACTGCTCGGCTGATTTTTAGAAAACGACCAAAGCGAAAGATTTGGAATCTGCTCATTGATGGATCTTCTTATTCTGTTTTGCTAACGCTACTTTTGCTTCCGATGCTGACTCTAAGCTTGAAGATTGCCCGCGCGGACGTTGGAAAAACTCTGGAGTCCAGAGAATTCGTCATTCAATATGTTGAACCGCCGATGTGGGATATCCGCGGGCAAATTCATGTCCATTGCTATCTCTCACACGACTCCGATGGAACACTTGAAGAAATTACTGAGGCGGCCAAAAAAAATGGTGTTCGCTGGATTATCCTGACTGATCATATTGGCCAGCTGCCGCAGCCGACGTCAGGAGTCGGCTCTCCGACCAGTAGCGTCGGAGCGGGAAATTATCCGGACGAGGTCAACGGAGTTTTGCTCATCTACGGCTGCGAAAGAAACAATGACGAGGGCACATCTGTCTTCCGAGCCTCGCTGAAAGATCCGAAAGAAACTCTCCATCTACACGGCCACGTTGAGAGTTTCAGCGCCTCGGCGGATTCAAAATGGTTTTACCAAAAAGAAGATACGGATCCGATCATTCACTGGGACGCACTGGAAATGGTTAATTTCCACGCCAACATCTTGGACAACAAACTGGGAGCGCTTGGCTCACTCATCTTTTATCCGGAAAGTTTGTATAACAACATCACCGGATTGATTCCAAAAAACTTTGATTATTGGCAAAAGCTGGCGAAACGGGAAGGACGACCGATCCCGATTTTCGGAGCGCCGGACGCTCATCAGAATCAGAAATATTTGGGTGTGCAGGCCGATCCCTACGAACTGACGCTAGGCCTGATCTCCACTCACATCTGGCTGAAAAACGGTCAGGAGCTGAATCAGAAATCAATCTTTGAAGCGATCAAATCCGGCCACACCTACATCGCCTTTGATTATCTTGGTGATCCGACCGGCTTCACATTCTATGCCGAGAAAATGAATGGTGATCGTTGCATGACCGGCGAGGCAATGCTGACCCCAAAATACCTTAGTGTCTGGGCGCCCGAATCAAACACTGGTGTCACCACAAAGTTTTATTGCAATAATATTCTTGTCGGAGAAATTCCCGGCAGTATGACCTATATGCCGAAACCTGATCCGGGATTTTGGCGAGTAGAACTCTGGAAACGCGGCCGGCCATGGATAATCAGCGGACAGATTCTTGTTAAATAAGCGTCCTAATTCCACCTCGACATTGTCGGGGTTTTTTTATACTCTATTTCCGTACTTTGAAAAACGAGGAGTCGGGAAATGAAGCGTTTTCTGAAACGACTGAGTCTGGGATTTTTGGCATTGGTTGCGTCCGCTGGTATTTATTACGCCGTAAACTACAACCTCACTTGGGATAATTTCGGCGTAGTGGAAGACGGTAAAATTTATCGCTGTGGACAACTGGATGAGGGATCGCTGAAAGAAATTACCGAAAAATACAAAATTAAGACGATTGTAAGTTTGCGCGGCGGACCGCCACAATTTGAGAAAGATTTCGCTTCCGCTCACGGAATACAAGTTTTTGCCTTCCGGATGTCCGCCAGAACCGAACCGAGTGATGAAGAAATTGAAAAGTGCCTGGAGATCATCAACGATCCGGAAAATCAGCCAATTCTGCTTCACTGCCGAGGCGGCGCCGATCGCACCGGTTTGATCATCGCTCTGCAAAGAGTGCTGTATGCCGGATGGAATCTTTCGGACGCGGAAACGGAGATGAGCTATTATCGCAATCTACCCTTCTTCACCCCGATGCCCAGGCAAAAACTCCGACAGTATGTTTTGGAAAAAGCGGTCATTGACCATAAATCTGATAACGTTGTCAGCAACACCGGAATTTTCCGGGCCGCCGCTGATAAGGAAATCATCACTCCCAACGGACAACCTACACTTGCGGGCTTCATGCCGAAGCGGCTATCGCTGGGAGTGCATGATGACCTCTATGCGCGTTGCTTGGTGATTGAATGCCCGTCCGGAGAGCGACTGGCGATCGTCGCGCTGGATCTGGTTGGGTTCATACGATATGACGTGTTACAGGTGAGAAAAGAAATCAGAGAAAAAGGAATTCTTCACCCTGATTTCCTGATCATCACCTCCACTCATCAGCACTCCGGGCCGGATCCGATTGGCATTTGGGGACGATTCTTCGCTGTCCCGCCTAATATCTCCGGATCGGGACGTGATGAAACCTATTTGGCGAGCGTACGAAGTAAGATTGTAGCTCTGGTGGAGCGGACAATTACTAAACTTGAACCGGCAAAGCTGGAAACCATAGAAGCATCCGGCGAAGGATTTTCCAAAAATATCCGTCTGGAAAAAGAAATTGATCACTCACTGGTGACTTTAAAACTCACCGGAAAGAACGGAACGATCGCCACCCTGATCAATTTTGGAGTTCATCCGGAATCTTACCGCTCCGATAATCAGCTAATCACCGCTGACTTTCCCGGACAACTAGTCCAAAAAATGGAAGCGGAATGGGGCGGCACAGCGTTATTCGTAAATGGTTTGCTGGGAGCGATGGTCTCAGTGCGAACGGGTGATCTAAGTATCGAGAATCCTACCGCGGAGCAACGTGCCGAAGGAACAAGCGCCGGATTAACCAAACGGATCACAGAAGCCACTCCGTCAAGTAAACCGATGGATTTTTCTAACGGCTATCTGCGAATCCGGAAAAAGCTTATTAAAGTCCAACTGGATAATTTCTATTTCCAGGAGGGAATGAAGCTCGGCGTGATCCCTTACAATTCCGACACGGTGACGGAAAATCAGGAAGTGATTGTGGAAATAGGGATTGTGGATCTGGGAAACCTACGCATCTTGCTGGTGCCCGGTGAAATGCAGCCCAAGCTGGGCTTAGTCATTAAGGAAATGACCGGGGCAAAAATGATCTTCGGACTCGCTAACGATGAGATCGGCTACATCATACCAACGGAAGATTTTTACAAAGAAGTTTGGAATCAAAAAAAAGGCAAAATGGTTGATGTCTATAAATACGAAAGAACGATGACTCTCAGCCCGCAATTAGGCCGATTGATCTATGAGGGGTTTGAAGAACTGATGAAGCACGATTTACGTCCGACTACTAATAAATAACAGATCCCCCGCAAAACGGGGATTTCTTTTGCCTAATTTTTGCTATACTAAAATTAATATGGTTATCACATTTTCAAAAAGATTTGCGTTTTTAGCGTTGGTCGCGATTTCTATAATTCTGGCTGTTAGTGTCGCGCAGGCCGTAACCTACATTGACACTGACAGCGTTGGAATTGCCAAGCGCCACTCCGGGAGCGGCGCTTGGCGTTAAAGGAGCCGGCCTATTTGATGGATTTGTATCTGCCGACTACTTTACTTCTACTTCCACTCATGCGTCTTGGGTATCAGGTAATTTTCATATCGCAACGATTACGCCTTATGACACCGCCGCTGAATTCACTGTTAGCGGAGATGCTCGTATTGGCGGACACGGTTCTTTCGGGGCGCGATCCGCGATTGACGGAAATTCGGTAGTATGTCCGGATTGTGGCTACACATTTTCCAGTATTCTATCCACGAGAGATATTGTTACCGATATGACATCGGCTTTATTCGTTGAGGGCATAACTAATGAGTTATTGCTGAACCCGAGCTCGGCCCCGACTGCTTTTTCATGGGGTATGGATCTTGCAGTGAACACAAAGTCTACTAATGCCCAAAACTTTACTTCTATTGGTGGCATTTATAGTGGGCTAGCGCACGAGGGATCCGGCAATATGACCGGTGAGATGAGAGGAGTTGTAGCTTATGAGGAGCAAGTAGGCGCCGGAACTCTTACGACAATGGTTGGTTTCGATGCGAATCTCATCAATAGAACAGGTGGCGGCACCGTCTCAACAATGAAAGCCGTCAGAATTTCTCGCCCTCAAAACACGGGCGGAGGCACAGTATCAAATAACTACGGTATATTTGTGAACGATCAATCTAGCGTAGGATCTGTCCAAAGCTACAACATCTACTCCTATGGCCCGACCAGTAAGAACTTTTTTGGCGGCGATGTCTTTATCGGCGGGGGTGATTTACATGTCGGCAGTGGCTCGGCGACCACCACCATCACTTCTGCTGCCGGATTCCTAGGTATTGCTTCTGTTACTCCGGGAACAATGCTGGATGTCGCCGGCGCCGCCACCATCAAGGGCAGTTTGGTCGCAGAAGGAAATTTGAAAACCTCCTATTTGATTGCTACTTCCACCACTGCGACCAGCACAATTGGTTATGGATTGACTGTAGATACAGATACATTAGTTGTAGATGCGAACGGCAACGGTGTGTTAATCGCGACTTCTACCCTACCGTCTACTAACAACGTCGTAATGGCAGTCGGCACCGGAAGCGCCAGCACTACCCTATCCATTTCCGGCGGCGCCTCGGTTGGTTCTTCCATCATCATTAAATCCAGCAATGGCAACGGCTGCATCTCAATCAGCGGCAGTAGCGCCGAAGCGGACGCCGATGGCACTATTCCGTTAGTCGGAAAACTAATTTCCTGTCCTAAATAATTTTCATTTACATTTAGCGGTTTTCTCGGTATTATCGTGGGCAGCAGATTGAAACAAGGGAAACAGCCAATGGAACTCTGGGCGAAGTTAGCAGGGGCCTGGACTAAGCTTAGTAAATTTCTTGAAGATCCGATCGCTCGCTCGTGCGTAGCGGAGGGCGTCTTTACCATCATTCTTTTGCTGATCGTCATTGCTCTCGTCTTAGGTTGGAAACCGAAGCTGACTACCATCCGCGCGTCATTGATGGGGTTGCTATTGTTAGCCATTAATTTTGGCGCGCTTTTTCTGATGCAAGAAAGAAACCTCGATCTTTACTTTGGCACCTTCTGGTTTCTAATACTTCCAATTTTATTTCTTATTAGCTTTGCATCATATGGAGGCACGCATGGAAACATCTCATTAATTGCTTTTTGGATGTTCGGACTGTTGGAATTTGGCGTAGTTCTGAATAATTACGTCACCATGCTTTCAATCGCTGTGATTATGACCATCGCCTTCCAGCTTTGGCGTAATCCAACAGAAGAAGGATTCATCAGGACGAAACTTATCCATTGGGGCTGGGCGGTGGGCGCGTTCGCCTTACTGCTGATAATCACCGCCTTAATGGTGGTGTTCGGGTGGGAGAATGCCCTAGCGACGAGATATCTCAAGGAAAACCGTTGGATGCTGCCTGTTAGCGCCGCTCTTTTCTTTTTGGTGAAAGCGGTTCCGGAGGAATTAATTTTCCGGGGAATCTTCCAAGGAGCGCTGAAAGATAAAATCGGTTTCCGATCGGCGTTAATCAGTTCGGCTTCATTGTATGGAATCGCCGCGTTGAATAACCCGGCGCCCTGGACCTTTCCAAATTGGCATGCCGCGATCAACGCGGTATTGCTTGGGCTTGTCTGTGGAATTGTTTACGAAAAAACTAAGTCGTTAGCCGTTTCCGCCACGGTCAATGCCTCCGTTAGCTTTATGTGGTTTACATTGTTAGCGAAAGGAGGATTCTGATGACTATGCCCCGGCTTAAATGGCCGGTGATAGAAGTCGCCGCCATTTTCATCCTGGTGATGCTGGCTATCTGGGTTTTCCAAGAACAAAAAATCCCATTTATCGCAACGATGCTGGCGCTGGTCGGGATCGTGATCGCAAGCTTCGTTGCTCGTCTGCGAAAAATTAGAAAAGGACTGGGAAGCTGCACGCCTAGCGGTAAAAAAATACATATCGCGGAGCGAGTAGTCGATTACACAGAGGAATTAGGTCTCGGGCGTTGGTGGAAAAATTCCAGCCGCGGCTGGGAAATGACTTATCTGGATTTTTCTTGGATTGGAAAACTTGTCCTAGGCACACTCATTGCCCTAGGGTTGATCCTTATCGCCGGATCTCACTTCAGACCGGAATTCTGGCTAGTCAAAAACTTTGAGAATAAAATCATAGCCAAATTGCTGTGGTACTGCTTCTTATGGGGGCCACTCCAGCAATTCATTCTGCAGGCCTACGTTACCAACAAAATTTATTCCATTTTCGTTACTGATCCGAATCCCCGGGAATGCGATCAAAAAGCCGCGTTGAATACCGCTCTGATTTCGGGACTGCTCTTCTTCTTCGCCCACATCCCGAATCCGACGCTGATGATTGTTACTCCGATCGCCGGCGCCGCCACCGCCTATATCTTCCTGCAGTGCCGCAATTTCTACATTCTCGGTTTCGCCCATGGAATCCTCGGAACCGCCCTCACTTACTGTCTAGCGGACAGCATGCGAGTCGGTCCGCATTATTGGCAATAGAAAAACCCTCAAGCAAATTGAGGGTTTTATTTTTAAAAAAGACGGGGCGGGAACTTTTTGCGCAACCGAGCGATTTCTTTTGGATCGGTAATTAATACTGCGCCTAATGCTTTCGCTAATTCTTCCAGAGAAATTCTCTTAACTTTCTTGCTGACATCGCGAACTCCGGCTGCTCCTGGGCTAATATACCGAACCCTCATCGTCTTCTTTTTCACTTCTTCCTCCTTGGGATGTTTCTGGCATGATCTTATCACAAAGCTTTTACATTTCCAATAATCTATGATAAATTTTTTCTATGAATAAAAAATACATTATTACCTTAGCAGTGATCTCTTTGGGGGCGGTTGCCAGCTTCGCCGGAGCTACCCATTCCTGGGGCGGCTATCACTGGGCTCGGACCGCAAATCCTTTCACGGTTAAACTAGGCGACAACCTTTCTGCCGCCTGGGACCCATATTTGGGAACCACCTCTTATGATTGGACTCTTTCCGGCGTTTTGGATACCACGATAGTTCCCGGAACCGTCAGCCCGAAGACCTGTAAGGCCACTTCCGGCCAAGTACAGATTTGCAACAGCAAATATGGCCGCAACGGCTGGTTAGGCATCGCCAGCATCTGGATCAGCGGTGATCACATCACGCAAGGCACCGTCAAAATGAACGATACTTATTTCAGTACTGCTCAATACAACACTCCGGCCTGGAAGAATTTAGTCCTCTGCCAGGAAGTTGGTCACGCTTTCGGATTAGATCACCAGGACGAGAACTTTAACAACGCGCCACTCGGCACCTGTATGGACTACACCAGCGACCCGACTCCAAACCAGCACCCGAATGCCCATGATTATGAAATGCTTGAGTCCATTTATGCCCATCTGGATACCACTACTACTGTCAGTCAAAGCTCCGCCTCATCCGCGCAAGACATAGATCACTCTAATCCGAAAAGCTGGGGCAAAGTACTACGCGCCTCTGCAGACAAAAAATCTTCTGTGCACGAATTAGACCTGGGTAAAGACCAAAAAGTTTTCACTTTCGTAATCTGGGCTGATTCGGATCACGCCAGCCACGAATAACAAACGAGTCAAAATAGAAAAAAACCGCTGAGACATCAGCGGTTTTTCTTTTAATCCAATTTATCTACCAAGCGGCCATTGTCGTACAGATAAATATCCACGATCCTGGCAACGTTGGTGGCCTGTTCAAAGGCGCGTCTGGCGACCAGAATATTCGGGAATTCGGCCGCGATATCGATAGAGTGATTATGGCCTTTGACCGCTTCCAGAACCTTCCAGTCAAAGATTCCCAGCGCGTACAGAGAAGACATTTTACCGCGCTCATACTCAAGCATGTCTTGCCTACCGGGCCAAACCAACTCGGGATTGGGAAACAGTGAAATACAGATTAAAACTTTATAGCGTAGATCCTTACATTCCGGATCAATAAAACCCGATTTGTTATCTTTGCTTCTCCGGACAAAGTAGATATTGCCGATTTTTTCCATCGCGCGCTCCTTGAAAGGACTCCAATCAAATTAACAAAAAACCCCCACACTGTGTAGTGCGGGGGTTGCGATTACTCAAACTCACTGACGTTGACGTCCTCGGTCTCGGTCGGCTCCGGACGAACTCCGGGAGAAGTCTCGCCTTCTCGATACAGCCCGAGGAACTCGTAATCATCAATGCTGTGTTCCAAGCCATCAACGATCACCTTGTCGCCGACTACCTGACCGCGGCAAGCATCCGCATACCACTCATCCATTTCCTCTTGAGTCACGAAGCCCGAGCCCGGACGAGCCTCCGACACGGGCATAACCCAATATTCACCATCCTGACCGATCTTCGTTTGATCATCCTGTAAGTCAGTAATCAGCTTGGAGATCTCTCCGTTAGTCCAGAGCGACTCCGAAAGCCAATTATTCCCCTGCTCGTCCTGCAGAGCAAGAAGCGCGTAGCCGTAAGAGTCGGCGACTCCGCCATATTGTTTTTGCTCTACATACACTCGGCCGTCCGGAATCGTGTATTTCATCAGCGGGCGGTCAATCCACTGACCGTCGTTGATCCTTTCGCCACTTTCTTCACACTTCACCGTGGACTCAAAAACCTGGCGATTCGGAATCTTACTCCAGCTGCCATCCGGGAATCTCCGGATAACTTCTTCGGTGTAGGCCAGCTTCTGCTCACCGGCAACCAACTTCTTCGCCCGCGCGTTCAGACCGACAAAGGCGTAGCCGTCAAAGCTCATACAATCCTCCTGTGAATGTAGGGAACTGCGGATATACTACCCGATTAACATTAATCTGTCAAGTAAAAAATAAGTGGACTTTTACAATACAGGATGCTATTTTTTAGGCAGAACATTTGAGTTTGATAAAGAAAGGTAAGGTTTAAATGGCCGAAGAAAATAATCCGAATCTGTCTCCGGAAATTAATGCCTGGATAAAGCATGTTTCAGAAAATGAAGGATTCGCCATCAAGGATAGAAAAGCGGGTGAAATGTTCACGGCCACGACCCGGAGCGGTTCAGTCTACACATTCGTAGTGATCAATCCGGAGCAATCGGAAGTGGCGCTGGTCAGTCCGGACAACCGACAAGTGAGTCTCCGTGAACCCAAGCTTTACATGGTTGACGGCGCGACGGCGGGCGGAAGTATGACTAGAGTCGGCTGGATCGGTATTGGATCCTACCTGCGCCTCTACCCGCTCGTTGGCGGAATTCTCACTATCACCCCGATTCAATGGCTCACTTTCAAACAGGATCCGGTAAAAGTTAAAGAAATTACCGAAAAAGCGGAAGCTAAGCGTCCGAAGTTTCTTACCGAAAAAGAAACCGAGGAAATTGAAAAGAAAATTGAGACGGATGCCAGAAAAACCTTTCCGTCCGAACAAGCCGAGCAAGTTGTTAATTTTCTAAGTCATTTCTGTCTATCCGGCAAAGATATGTTTATGCGCTACTTCTTGAGCGCTCACCGGGCAGGGAAACTACCGGGCGCGCTAAAAACCGTCATCAAACAGATGCATGAACATTGGGTTTATCGCCCACCGGAAATCCGAGGAATGTTCGTCACGGAGCAAGACGTTTACTATATGACCATGGCCTACAAAGATATCGGCTTGGAACTGCCCAAATCTTAAATCAGCGCCGAGCACACAATGCTCGGTTTTTTGTTATAGTGAAGCAATGAACGACGAAGAGTGGAAGAAAAAGTTAACTCCCGAGCAACATCAAGTGATGCGGGAGAAAGGAACTGAAGCCCCCTTCACCGGAAAATACTCGGAAGAACACGCCAGGGGAATGTATAAATGCGCCGCTTGCGGAACAAAGCTGTTCAGCTCGGACGCCAAGTTTGATTCCGGTACCGGCTGGCCCAGCTTTGACGAGCCGGCAAATCTGGAAAATATTGAATTGGAAGAGGATAATAGCGGCGGCATGCGCCGCACGGAAGTAGTCTGCAAAAATTGCGGCTCGCATTTAGGCCATGTTTTTGACGACGGCCCCACCAAAACCGGTAAACGTTATTGCATCAATTCTGTTTGCTTGGAGCTAGAAAAGGAGAATGAGTAGTACTTCGTTTCACTCAGTATGATTCGCGTCTTGAGTCATAGCCCGACGGCTATAGAATTTTAATTTCGCAAATCAAAAAAGCCGCTTCCGAGGAAGCGGCTTTGAAATTTTGGCCTGTTTTAATTCAGCGAGTAACTAACCGGCCTGCGAATGACCGGCAAGTTTTTCGCGATCTCCTGCTGCTGCAGTTGAACAACGGCGGCCAGGTACATTCCGGAAAGATGGGCGTACTTATCAAAAAGAACTCTGTAGTCGGCCGCTGTTGCCTGGAGCATCTCGCTTAGCTCAATGATGGCCTGTTCTCGCTCAAGAGAGCGCTGAAGTTCCTGAAGTCTCTCCTGAATCTCAAGTATGATCTTCTGTTCCTGCGCGATGCGCTTCTCATCATTGTGGAAACCGATCGTCAGAATCCAACCGCAGAACCAGCTGATAAAACCACCGATTCTCTTCATGGCGTCCCTCCTTATCTGGTTTTTGTGAAAGTCAAACCGACCCTGCCATTATAGCAGAACCGCAAGGAAAAGTCAAGCTCACCGCTACTCGCCTATTCTTTCTAGAGATTCAACAGCAAAGTCCAACGCTGGGGTTAGGAACCAAGAAGGTCCGGCCTTACCGAAAACGTAAATCCCCTGCTTGCTCTCTTCAACGCTGGGCTTTCCATCAAAAACTCGGAATTTTTCCGTACCAGCGATATACTGATTCTCCTTGGCGGAAAACTTAGAAAAGGTCAGCCAGACGCCGGCGCCATTCATCGCTTTTTCATCAACGCTCCAGCCCGCCGGCAAGGTTAATTTAAATCCCTTTCCATTCACCAAAGGGCTGGTGTAGCTATCCGATCGGTTATAGACAAAACGAATGCTGTCGGCGCAGGTGAATCCGGTCGCGGCAAGATTAACGGAGGCCCGTTCAGGATCCGAGATGCCGACCAGACATTCCTCATCCTGTTCGGAAAAACCCACAAAACTAGCCTGTTTTGTGAATAGACGGCCGGTCACTCCCAAGTATCGGAGACCGATAATCAATAGGACCGCTAAAATTATTAAAACGAAACCGGACAAAGCATTGGGACGTAATCGCATAATCAAAATATAACACCGCTTGGAATAAAAAAAAGCCCCCACCCAGAAATTACTGGATGGGGAGCTCAACTTCGAGCGGCGGCTTTCTGAAAATACGCCCCGGAAAACTTCTTCACCTTCCACTCCCGAGTTTGAAGTACAACTGCCTGCGGATGGAACGATGTCGCCTCCCACTCCTTGGGAATCGGCTCCACCGCCAGAGCCACCAACGGCTCATGCCCAACCGCCTCCCTCTCCGTTGGATTCAACATCAGTCGCCCGAAGGACGACCAGTAGAGCGTCTCGCCCTTCTTGAAGGTGGGCGCCACGGCTGTGATTCTTGCGCTTTGCATGAGGCCCTGAATGATGGTCGTGAAGATCACCAACGCGGCGACCGCGAAAAACGAGATAGCGACTACAAACTGAATCATGGCTTTCTCCTCTATAGAAAGGGGTTTTGGTTAACGTCAATGTACCCGGCCATTGTAGCACAAAATAGCCCTATTTGTCAAGTGGCAAACAGAATGCCGGAATTCTGTCATTGCGAACCTGCCTGCCGGCAGGCAGGCGCAGTGAAGTCATGGCTACGCCAGATCTCGCGTAGCGAGACAATCTTACATTAATACTATTTATAAATAGCTTTTTTGTTAGATTGCCGCGGGATTACCCTCGCAATGACAGCGAAATCAAAAACCGCCCCTTAGGGCGGTTTTTGATTTTAAAGGTCAGCGTCTCTGCCTTCATCTCCCCTATCTTGAGAAATAACACGTTCTCCGCAAGCTTTGCGGTCTACATGATATTGCCTCCAAGCGGATTTACGGGCCTCTTTCCAACCCCCGATAATAGACTTCTTGGCGATATGGAAAGCATCCCAGGCGGCTTTAAGCGCCTTTTGACGTTCAGACGGATCCTTCATCCCCCAGGCGGCTTTCAAAGCATCCCGACGGGTCTGCAGAGCTCTAACCAACTCGACATGATATTTATCAGCGGCGGCAATAACAGAGTTATCGCGCTTTTCTACCGTGGCCTGCATGCAAGCTCGCTCCGAATCGGTTAATTCCCGACGTTTTTTCTGCTCCTCTTTCCGCTCTTCTTTCTTATCCTGGCGCTCCTCTTTTCGTTCTTCTTTCTTCTCATCGCGCTCTTCCTTACGTTCCTCTTTGGTAGGCGGAACGGGAGGGGTCGTAGTGGCGAAAGCCATCACTCCGCTCAAAGAAAAAATCACATTTGAGACTAACAAGACTTTAGTTAATTTATTCATAAAATTTAATTTACCACTTACTACTATTTAAACGACCTTTGTAATATTAGACGGCTAAGTCACCTATTTATTACATTCTATCAAATACGCTATACTAAAAAGATGGAAGACTTAGACAAACTCGCCAAGAGCGCACCGGAACATTATTATGGCGACGACATCCGAAAAATTTTCCTCGGGGTAGGAGCTGTCATGCTTCTGACCCTGCCTTTTTTTAATAACCTGCTACCGGTGCCGGCATTTATTTCAATTGTCGCCGTTTTAGTCATTTCCCTGGCGGCCGGACTGACTAACCCGCGCAAGCGTTGGACAGCTGTCATCAATACCGCCGCTTCAGTAATCGGTCTGGCGGTTTTTGAATATTACGCCGTGGACGCCGCCACAAAATACAGCGAAGCCAGCACTCTTTTCTTCGTTAACCAAGCTATCGCGGTGGCCTTTTTCTTAGCTCTGTATTTGAGCACAAAAACCTTACGTGGTTGGAACAGATAAAAAATACCCCACCGATCGGTGGGGTATTTTTTATATCTTCACTTGGCTGACTTTCCGATGCTGGTAGTAAGTGAACCCGGCTAATCCCAAAAGTACGATCCAGAGGAAAACCGGATCCTTCACTAAAGGACCGAGGATGTTAAAGATAGAAGCCACGCCTGTTGACCGCACTGAACGATCCGGCAATTGAATGAAGGTGATTTCGTTAGAAGTAACCGTCTGGCTATTGGTCTTGGAAACTACCCGGAAGTAATACAAAACCTCCATATCCAAACCGGCCATCTGCACCCGATGACTGCGGGATAATTCGCCGGACTCCGCGGTGGCATTCTTATAAGTGAAATTGCTGTTCTTTTGGCCCTGCGAAACAGTGTCGTAAATTACACGGTGGCGAGTGGGAATATTAGTATCCCAAGAAATGATAATCTCCCCTGCTTCATCGCTCTCAACTTTCAGATCGGAAATCACAATCCTGGCTTCCTGAACAGGAGCGCTGGTAGGAGGAACCGGGGCTACGGAAGTAATACCATCCTCCACGAAGACCACAAATTCAATCGACGTAATCGCCTTTCCGTCGGTAACGGTAACCTTAAATTTATTGAAGTTCACTTGAGCCGCCGTCGGCACCCACTGAACCACACCAGTCAAGGAATTCATAGTGGCGTTTGAGGGTTCAGTAACAAAAGCAAAGGTTAAGTTATCGGCATCGGCATCAATAGCCTGCAAATCATAAGTGTAGAGTTGACCAACTCGGGCGCGGATCGGCGGATTAAAGTTCACGAAAACCGGAACGTTGTTAGCGGCAGACGCGACAGTCGCTTCCTGAACAGTAATTGTAATGTCCCGGTCAGTATATTTAATGCCGTCGGAAGCGCGGAAAGTTACGATATGAGTTCCAATATCGCTAATTTTCGGAGTCCAAGAAAACAGCCGGCTGGAGTTCTGAAAAGAAGCTCCGTTTGGCATATTAAAAACACTATAAGAAATCGGCTCATCCTCCGGATCATGGGCGGAAACAGCAAATTGTAATACCTGATTAACACGAATGTCTTTATTGCCAATTCCACCATCCCAAACCGGCTTTTCATTAGTAGAAGAAGTGGTAGTCTGCGGGGCAACATAAACCGTCACCGTAAAATAGGAATAATTACGTCCATCATAAGCGGTGAATTGCGGAGAATAATAGCCGGTCTGATAAGTAGTCGGTGTCCAATAGAAAGTCCGACTGGAAGGATTAAAAGTAGCTCCGTTCGGAACAGAGTAAGAAGAATAGGTAATCGGATCGCTTTCGGGATCGGTGGCAACTACTGAAAACTGTAAGGCGTCTCCAACTTTAATACTGAAGTAGGTCGGATTGGAAGATGACCAAACCGGCGGCTGATTTGGAGCCGGAGAGGGCGCGGGGGCAGGAGCGGGGCTCGGTGCCGGAGCGGGAGCTGGGGCCGGTGCCGGAGCAGGCGCTGGAGCCGGAGCGGGAGAAGAATCCTCCTCAT
>JBBTRE010000027.1:0-7626 GCA_038065375.1 Patescibacteria group bacterium
ATGATGTAAACAAAAAAACTTTCTCCCAGCGGCTGAAGGAGGAGGCGCATGATTATCGCTATTTTCCGGAGCCGGATTTGCCGCCGCTGGATTTGGCCGGATTTGATTTGAAGAAACTCAAGATGGAGATTCCCGAATTGCCGCACATCAAGCGCGTTCGGTTCGCCAAAGAGTATGGGTTAACTCCGGAGCAGGCGGAAATTTTGGTGATTGAACGGCCAACGGCGCAGTTTTTTGAGGAGACGATTTCCGAACTGGCCGAAGAGGCCGGGGCGGCCGCGCCGGAGAAGATTAAGCTGGCCTTCAACTATCTGAATAGCGATTTGCGCGGCGCGCTGATGGAGAAGGGGATGAATATTCAGGAATGCAAAGTAGATCCGGAGAATTTTTCTGATTTGATCATTTTGGTAGCGGAGAAAAAAGTTTCTAGCCGGGCCGCCAAGGATATTTTGGTAAAAATGCTGGAGACGGGATTGGATCCTCGGGAAATTATGAAATCAGAAAATTTGTCCCAGGTTTCCGATGAATCTTCTTTGCGCCCGCTGGCGGAAAAGATTATTTCCGAAAACCCTAAAGCGGTGGAGGATTTCAGAAAAGGGAAACAGAATGCTTTGCAATTTTTAGTTGGTAAGGCCATGGCATCTTTGAAGGGCGCCGGCAACCCGGAAGTTTTACATTCTATTTTTCAGGACGTCTTGCGGGGGAAATAGTGAAGGGTTAAAATTAAATCAGTAACTTGAAGCCCTCAGGGCTCCCGGAAAAGGAGGAGGCCAGATGAAAGAAATTCGGCCGCCGCTGAGAGACCCGGACCGCCGTTGGGTCAGGGCTCCGGATTGGTATTATCATATCGGGAAGAACGAAGAAGGGGAGCCGATGGAATTCATCAGCGATCGCCGGGATAAACGTTGTTGGATCGCTGATGTTCACCGCAATTTCATGGTCTCCGCCGATCAGAATCTGCAGGGGGATGCTCGTGTTATTTGCCTCTCCTTCCGTTTTTTCGGTCAGGATTCCCTGATTCAGCTCTGGGGTTTCTCGGAAGAGTTTAATAAAAAGGATATGCTTAGCGCCGGATCACGCGCCGTTTGTTTTGAAGGCAAGTGGTTTCTGGTAGAAAAGCGGGACCGTCTCTTTGTAGAAGCGGATGATACTCGTCAGGTGTTGGATAGAGTTTCTATTATCGTAGAAAGCCCGTCCGGTACTAAGTCGGTGTTGGTTAAAAAAAGCGCCTCCTAAAAGGGCGCTATTTTATTAATGATTTCAACTTCTCTATGCTGACCGAACCGTGATCCTTGCCGCCGTGTTCGCGTAAGCTGACCTCACCGCTTTCCATTTCCTTATCTCCGACGACTGCCAAGAAGGGGACTTTTTCTTTTTCCGCGCTGCGGATTTTCTTACCTAAAGTTTCATTTTCTGAAGCAATTTCTACCCGGCAACCAACTAGTTCTTTTTTAATTTTTTCGGCATAAGCCATGTGCTTTTCCGAGATCGGAATTATTTTAACTTGCACCGGAGCGAGCCAGGCCGGAAAAGCGCCGCCGTAGTGTTCAATGAGAATGCCGAGGAAGCGCTCGGTAGAGCCCAAAATAGCGCGGTGAATGACCACTGGTGCTTTTTTGGAGCCGTCGGTGTCGGTGTATTCCAGCTCAAACCGCTTCGGCAGGTTCATATCCAGCTGAATAGTGGAAAGCTGCCAATCGCGGCCGATTACGTCTTTGAAGATGAAATCCAGCTTTGGGCCGTAGAAAGCCGCCTCGCCCACGCCGATTTCATGCTTCCAGCCACGTTTTTGAATGAGACGAGTGAGAGCATCCTCGGATTCCTGCCAGACTTTTTCGTCGCCGATATATTTTTCTTTTCCGCCAGCTGGCGGATTCGGATCGCGGGTGGAGATGCGAACCCAGAAATCGTTGAAGCCGAATTTTTTATAGACCTCTTCTATCATATCTAGCATTAGGTTTATTTCCGGCTCTATCTGGTCTGGGCGGGCGAAGACGTGGCAATCGTCCTGGGTCAGCGATCGCACGCGGGTCAGGCCGGAAAGTTCGCCGGATTTCTCGTGGCGATAGTTGGTGGTGGTGCAGGTCCAACGCACAGGCAGTTCTTTATAGGAATGCTGTTGTGACTTATAGAGCATCATAAAGTGCGGGCAGTTCATCGGCTTGATGTAGTAGTCCGCCTCATCCCTCAGCTTCATCGGGGGATACATCGCGTCATATTTATCCAAATGCCCGGAGATCTTATAAAGCTCGCCTTTGGTGATGTGGGGGATCCAAATCGGTTGGTAGCCCCGGCTTTCTTGAAGCTCGGTGATGTAGTTTTCCACAATTCGGCGGAGGATGGCGCCTTTCGGGTAGAAAAGGGGAAGACCGGGGCCGACCTCATCTACGAGTTCAAAAAGTTGCAGTTCTTTGCCGAGCTTGCGATGGTCGCGCTTCTGCGCCTCCTCACGCATTTTTAAGAAGCTATCTAATTCCTGTTTACTGCCGAAAGCTAAGCCGTAGACACGTTGTAGCTGAGGATTTTTCTCACTACCTTTCCAATAAGCTCCGGCGATTGAGTCTAGCTTGAAACCATCGGCCGGAATTTCGGAAGTATCGGCCACATGGCCGCCACGGCAGAGATCCTCAAAAACATCGCCGGTTTTATAGATGGTCAGCTTTTGGTCTTCTTTAGAAAAATCCTTGATTAGCTCCAGTTTGAATTTCTGGCCCTTCATCCGCTTATTTGCGACTGCAGCCGTAACTTCTTCTCCGGAGAAGGCGAGTTTGCCACCGATCATTTTCCGCATCTCTTTTTCAAAGTCTTTCAGATCCTCCGGGGTTAGCGGTTCGGGCAAATCAAAATCATAATAAAATCCGTTCTCAATAACGGGGCCGATGCCGAGCTTTGCTTTCGGATATTTTTTTAAAACCGCCGCCGCCAGCAAATGAGCCAGCGAGTGCCGGATATTTTCTATCCGCCCACCGGCGGATTGTTCGGAAGCCATAGATACAATTTTACTTCTAGAAGTTCATAAAGTCCACAAAGTTTTTAAGGTTATAAAGTTGGTAAATGCGTTTGACTTATTATGATAAATAATATATTATCTTGCCAGAACTCTGAATAAGGAGATAATCGTGAACGATGAAGAAAGACGTGAGTTTGACGCCTCATTTAAGGGATCGACTGATGGGACTAAGATGCGTGAAGATATGCTTGTATATCTCGCTCGGCAACGTAATCGTCCTGGGATGGATAAGCTCAAGCAAATCGTTTCTGGCGCATCAGATAGCGAACTCCAGGGATTACAGGGCTTGAAAGGACTGAAACCGATGAAGCCCCGGTTTCTAGGTCCTCTCCCGGACTGCATCAAGAGAGAGAATTTTGCTAGTCCCCAAGTTCACGGATGGCGCAGACTTCTTCGTTTTTTTGGTCTTGGTTAGTTGTGATTTCAATCCCGCTCTCGATTTCCGAGGGCGGTTTTCTTTTGTGGGGAAATAGGATATTATTCCCTCAGAACATTTGGGGTAGCAAGTATGAAGGCAACAATTGATCAGTCAGGAAATTACCTGATCTTGCGATCTATTTGCATCCCAGAAGCAGTGGACAGCAAGTTGCGCTCCATGGCATTTAAGAAAAAGACTAGCTTTGACGAAGTTGTTCGGAAAATTCTAAGAAAGGCTCTGAAGGATCGAGACGTTCAGGCGCGAAAGAAAAAGTAATACCCCGCCCTCACCCGAGGGCGGTTTTTTATCCAACCACCCCATTCATTCTAGAAACATATTGAAACCTATTGTGGAGTATCCGACGGCCGTGAGATAATACACAAAATATGAGAGGAGATAAATTACTAAAAGCATTAGAGATTATTGAGAAGACATCGATTAATTTGGTTAACTTTGTGGCCGCCTTTTCGGGTAGTAAATTTGAGTCCGCGAAAAAGCTCAGTAATTTTCGGATGACTGATTCCGCCCCGGTTACTGCCGAGATCGGCGCTTACCTAAAAGAACGGCGCAAAGCGCAGTACTACATCAGCTTTCTTAAAAGGGAGGGATTCGTTGCAGTGAAGGATGAAAAAGTTGGATTAACCCAGAGAGGATATTTAAAGTTAAAATTTCTCAAGAGTAATTCTGCCGATAAACTACCGGTTGGCAACTATAGCGCTACAAAAAGTTCAAACATCGTCTTATTCGCTTTTGATATTCAGGAAAAAAGAAGGAAAATTAGAGATTGGCTGCGGGTAGTTTTAAAGAGAATAGGTTTTAACATGATTCAACAGAGCGTTTGGATCGGTAAGGTTAATATCCCCGAAGATTTTTTAAATGACTTGAGGCAGTTGCAGATATTAGAAAATGTTGAGATTTTAGCCGTTACTAAATCAGGCAGTTTAAATCGATTATCATAAATCTTTTTCTTATGGGGATAGTTGGTTAGTTTTGTGGAGTAACTAACGGCCGTTAGTTACTCCACAAAGAGAAATTACTAAGAAGAACCATGTCTACTTTATGGTGGGCGGTTTTCTTTTGCGAAGAAATAAGGTATTATCTCCAGTAGAACATCACAGGAGGTGAGTCTTGGAAAACGTCCTGGTGTGCGGCTACGGATGTCATCTGACGGAGAGTTTAAAGCGTTATCTGGATTTCGTGGCGAACTATTTACTTTCATCCACCATGACTAACTTAGTAATAACCAGCGGCGGTTATAATAATCTAAAAACCGCGCCTGGGATTTGCGAGGCCCATCTGATGAGAGATTATTTTCTGGCGGCTGGAGTAACGCAAAAGATTATCTGTGAAATTGTCGCTAGAACCAGCGAGGGCAACCTGTATTGGACCAGGCATACGCTGCACAACTGTGCTTTTGATGCTCCCAGCGAGATGCTAGAAGCTATGCCGCTCAAAATATTCTGCGACAGCATCCGCAAGTTCAAGGTTGCCTATATGGCAAAGAGGATTTTCAAATGCCCCATTCAGATAATCGGCTATGACTTTGGCCGATCTCTGAAGGAAAAAGTCGCACAAAGTCTTGTCTTTACGCCAATAGAGATTGCCGCCTTCCACATTCCAATGCTTGGAAGAAAGCTTGATGAGTATCGCATCACTCAAAACCAGAACCGCTGATTCAGCGGTTTTTTTATTCTCAATTTCCAGCTCCCAACTTTTCCTCCGAAGGAGGATCCGCCTCCGGCGGAATAACTTTATAACTTTATGAACTAATCAGAGTTCCTTCACCCAATCACAAATAATTTTACATTCGCCGTCGCGGGGAGAGACTTTTCCGGAGACCAATAGGATTTTGTTTTCTACCCAGAGAGGGGCGTATTTTTCCATTACCTCATTGAAAACCACCAGCTCCACGGAGTTGTTTAAGTCTTCTATCTTGGCGAAAAGCATCGGCTTCCCGTTCTTGGTGATGATTTTTTTTAAAGTGGAAACCATTCCGGCGATATTTACGACGCCGCTACTCATTCCCTGTACCTGTTTGATCGGTTTGACGTTGGCGGCGGCAATTTTCTCTTTGTAAGCATTCAGGGGGTGATCGGAAACATAAAGTCCCAACAATTCCCGTTCCCAAACGAGTTTTTCCTGCGAGGTGGCGGGAATGGCGGGTTGGAATTTAATAGAAACATTAGCGAAGGGATTGGCGAATAATCCTATTTGAGAGCTTTCTTTATTTTTCCGGATTGCCTGGCCGAATTTAACGATCTCTTCAATATTAGAGATAATGGAGTTGCGTTCAATATTCAGTGAATCAAAAGCGCCGCACTTCGCTAAACTTTCCAGAGATTTTTTATTCAAATCCCGGTGTTGGACGCGATAGATCATATTGGAAAGTTTTGGGAACTCGCCACCGCGTTGGCGTTCTTCAATGACCGCCTGCACGATGTTTTCTCCCACATTTTTAATCGCCGCCAGACCAAACCGGATATTGCCTGAATCCGCAGTGAAAGCGGCGGAACTTTTATTAATATCCGGAGGCAGCACGTTAATGCCCATTTTTTTGCACTCCGACATCAGGAAGGACATCCGGTCCACGTCGCCGGACTCGGAGTTGAGCAAGCTGGCCATAAGTTCGACGGGGTAGTGCGCCTTCAGGTAGGCGGTCTGGTAACCAATCATGGCATAGCAAGCGGCGTGGGAGCGGTTGAAACCATAGCGGGCGAATGGTGGGAATAATTCCCAGATCTCCTCGGCAATTTTTTTATCAATTCCATTTTTAATCATGCCGTTTATAAGCTTGCCTTTCTGCTGATCCAGCAAAGCTTTAATTTTCTTACCGATGGCTTTGCGGAGAGTGTCGGCTTCCGCGAGTGTGTATCCGGCGAGATCGCGCGCGATTCTCATCATCTGCTCTTGGTAAACACCCACGCCATAGGTTGGTTTTAAAATTGGTTCCAGTTTTGGGTGTAGATATGTGACTTTTTCTAAACCATGCTTTCGGGCGATATAGGTTGGAATAAGATCCATAGGACCCGGGCGGTAAAGCGCCACGAGGGCAATAAGCGCTTCAAACTCGGTGGGTTTTATTTCCTTCATATAGCGACGCATGCCGGAGGACTCGAATTGGAAGACGCCAGTTGTGTCAGCGGCCTGTAGAAGTTTCTCGGTTTTTGCATCCCAATCAGGAAGATTAGCTACGTCGATGTTTTCGCCTCGAGACTCTCTTATGAGACGCACGGTGTCTTCAATGATGGTCAGGTTTTTCAAACCGAGTAAGTCCATTTTCAAAAGACCCAGATCTTCAACGCTATGCATTTCAAATTGGGTAACGATTACTTCCGGATCCTGCGGCGCTCTTTGCAAAGGAAGATAGTCGGTCAGCGGGGCGCCGGAAATTACCGTTCCGCAGGCATGCACCGAAGCGTGACGGGCGACGCCTTCCATTTTTTTGGCGGCATCAATAATTCTTTTCGCGTCCGGCTGGGTGTCATAAAGTTTTTTCAGATCATCATTTTGCATCGCCTCCTCAAGGTCTTGGTTGAATGGGATCAGTTTGGCGAGTTGATCGCAGAATCCGTAGCTGATACCCATTGCCCGGCCGACGTCACGCACGGCGGCGCGGGCCGCCATCGTTCCGAAAGTGATGATGTGGGCGACTCGGTTTTCGCCGTATTTTTCCCGTAGATATCCGAAAACTTCGTCGCGACGACGGTCGGTGATGTCTATGTCTATATCAGGCATCTGAATACGGTCGGGGTTCAAAAAACGCTCAAACAGGAGGTCGTATTTGATCGGGTCTATATCGGTGATGCGTAATATATAGGAAAGAATGCTACCGGCGGCGGAGCCACGGCCCGGGCCGACAACGACGCCGCGATCTTTCGCCCAATTGACGAAGTCCTGCACAATCAGGAAGTAATCGGCAAATCCCATCTTTTCTACCACACTCAACTCAAACTCAATCCGGTCTTTGATTTCCTGGGTGGGGTTGGGGTAACGATAGGCGAGGCGTTCACCAATCAGTTTCCGCATATGGGAATTGGGAGTTTCGCCTTCGGGCACGTCAAATTTCGGCAGGCGGATTTTGTTCAGTTCAATTTCCAGATTGCACTGGTCGGCGATTACCTGGGTGTTACTGATCGCTTCGGGAGTATCTTTGAACATTTCCGCCATTTCCTCCGGCGAGCGCATGGAGAAGTCATCG
>JBBTRE010000028.1:0-3113 GCA_038065375.1 Patescibacteria group bacterium
GTTATTAAAGTTGTGGGTATGGTGAATAAGCGTCCTGACAATATGGTTAATCCCGCGATTGCTACCGGGAAGGTAGAAATTTTGGCGACTAAGCTGGAAGTTCTCAACGAAGCCAACACGCCGCCAATTGAGGTTACCAGCGATGGAAAAGAAATCGGCGAGGAGAGCCGGATGAAATACCGCTATGTGGATTTACGTCGCGAGCGAATGCAGAAAAATTTACGCAATCGTCACGAAATGATCCGATTTTTCCGCGATTATCTTTCCAACCAGAATTTCTTGGAAATTGAGACACCGATCTTGAGCAAGACCACCCCCGAAGGAGCGCGGGATTATTTGGTTCCGTCCCGTTTGTATCCGGGGAAATTTTACGCTTTGCCGCAATCGCCCCAGCAATATAAACAACTGCTGATGGTTTCCGGTTTTGAGCGCTATTTCCAGATCGCCCGTTGTTTCCGCGATGAAGACACTAGAGGTGATCGCCAGCCGGAATTTACCCAGATGGACTTGGAGATGAGTTTTGTAAAACAGGACGATGTGATGGAGGTGATAGAGAAGATGGTGACCGAGATGGTGCAGAAAAACTATCCGCACAAGACAATCCAGGAAACTCCTTTCCCGCGGATGACCTACGCTGATGCGATGAAAAATTATGGGAGTGACCGACCGGATGTTCGCAAAGATAAAAATGATCCAAATTTACTGGCGTTTTGCTGGGTGGTGGATTTTCCGTTCTTTGAAAAGACCGACAAGGGCGGATGGACCTTCACCCACAATCCTTTTTCTGCCCCGAAGCCGGAAGATATGGAAAAGTTGATGAAAAAAGAAAATCTCGGAGAAATTTTAACTACGCAATACGACATCGTGCTCAACGGTTTTGAGATTGGTGGCGGCAGTATCCGCAATCATCGCCCGGAAGCGCTAAAAAAAGTTTTTGAAGTGATGGGGTTTGAGGAATCCCGCATTCTGAACAACTTTGGCCATATGATAGATGCTCTTGGTAGTGGCGCTCCGCCACATGGTGGAATCGCTCTAGGCTTAGACCGCGTGTCTATGCTTTTGGAAAACGAGCCGAGTATCCGCGAAGTGATCGCCTTTCCGAAGACAGGGGACGCGCGCGACTTAATGATGGATGCCCCGAGTGATGTAGAGCCGGAACAGATGAAGGAATTGCATTTGAAGGTAGACGCCAAGCGGGAGTAATCGCGAATAATGCGAATTGGAGAGGTAATATTGCGAATGAGACGTGACCGACATGGCGGGCGAAGCGCGGCAATCTAACCGAAGAGCTATTTATAAATAGTATTTTCGTAAGATTGCCACGGGATTACCCTCGCAATGACAGCGGCTAAGTTAAAGATAGACATCAAAGAAAATAAGTAGTATTCTTTCCAAAGCTTATTAAAGGAGCAGGCGATTGGAAAATACCATCATCATTTCTGTGGGGGGGAGTCTGATTTTCCCGGGCGACAAACTTGATGACAAGTTTTTGTCGCATTTGAAGAAATTCATTCTTAGAAAGATTTCCCAAAATCCCAAAACCAGATTTTTCCTGGTGGCCGGCGGTGGCACGATCGCCAGACATTATCGGGATACAGGCAAGAAGGTGGTCGGCTATGGTTTGACCAACGACGACTTGGACTGGTTGGGAATCCACGCTACTCGTTTAAACGCTCATCTTCTGCGGACAATTTTTCGTAGGGTTGCTCACCCGTTTATCCTGAAGCACTATGAAATACGGCAAGATGTCGTGAAGCCGGTAGCAGTCGCGGCTGGGTGGAAGCCGGGTTGGTCCACTGATTACTGCGCGGTTTTGTTGGCGAGACAGTATGGCGCCACGACGGTGGTTAACCTATCCAATATTGCCCAGGTTTACGATAAGGATCCCAAGAAGTGTAAGGACGCCAAGCCGATCAGCAGGATTTCCTGGAAGGATTATCAGCAGATGGTGGGCGTGAAGTGGGTTCCGGGAATGAACGCGCCATTTGATCCGATTGCCGCCAGAGAAGCCAGAAAGCGCCGGATTCAGACGATCGTTCTCAAGGGGGGCGATTGGAAAAATTTGGAAAGGTATTTCAAAGGAAAAGAGTTTGTCGGAACGGTTATTTCTTAAAAATCACTCCGCCTGAAAAGGCGGTTTTATTTTTCTACAAACTCTGATAACATAAGTTGAATAAAAACTATGAAATTAAAAGAAGAAAAAACATTAGTCATCGTTAAGCCGGATGGAGTGAAGCGCGGATTGCTGGGGGAAATTATTAAGCGAATTGAACAGCGTGGTTTAAAAGTAGTCGCCATGCAGATGTTTCAGGCGACCGAGGCGCAGTTAAACAAGCATTATTCCGACGCGGAATCTAACTTACGAGCTATGGGTGAGAAATCGCTGGCTACTTATCAGAAGTATGGAATGGATCCGATTAAGGAAATTGGTACTGATGATCCGGTGAAGATCGGGAAAATGGTGCACGGCTGGATTGTGGATTTTTTGAGCTCCGGCCCGGTAGTTAAATTCATAGTTGAGGGATTACACGCGGTAGAGATGGTTCGGAAGATCGTTGGCGCCACCCTACCCTCCATGGCGGAAATGGGGACGATTCGCGGAGATTACTCTGTTGATTCAGCGATTTTAGCGAATTCGCAAAAGCGAGGATTGCGTAATATCGTGCACGCCTCCGGAAATGTTGCCGAAGCGGAGCATGAGATAAAACTCTGGTTCAAACCGGAAGAAATTCATAGCTACATCCGGGTTGAGGAAGACATAATGGGTTATTGAGAAAAAACCGCCCTCTCGCCTCGCTGACTCTTCGTCGAAGCGGGTCGGGGCGATTTTGATTTTCAACGAAAACCCTGCTATAATCTACTCGGTTTACTTTGAAAAGGAGGGGATAGGATGCGACTGTTGAGTCCCGAGCTGGAGAAGGAAATTCGCGCTCATATCACGCTACATTTGGATTTTCCTCGCAAAGGAGTGGGATTCCTTGATATCGGCCCTTTGCTGAAGAATGAATCTTTACGGAGAACGATGTTGCATTATCTGGCTGGTGGAATTGAAGATCACTGCCGCGATTGGGCTCCGAATACGATTGCCATGATCGAGGCGTGTGGGTTTTCTT
>JBBTRE010000028.1:3123-4979 GCA_038065375.1 Patescibacteria group bacterium
TTTTCTTTAGGTAGTAGTGTGGCCGACATTCTTCGTCTTGGAGAAGTGATGGTGCGTAAGGAAGGGAAATTGCCCGGCGAAGTAGTCCGTACAAGCTACGCCACCGAATATAAGGAGCATAATGTGATTGAGATGCAAGTCGGATCAATTGTTCCCGGAGAGAAGGTGGTTCTTTTTGACGATGTACTCGCGACCGGCGGCACTTTTGAAGCGGCTCATAAATTAGTGACGCGGCTCGGTGGAAAAGTTGTAGGCGTCGCTTGTCTTGCGAGTATTGAGTCTATTCCCGCGCTTTTTGAGCCACAGCAGGCGAAGATGAAGACTCTCGGTCTTTCTCCATTCCGACTCCTAAGATATTAAACAAACCCCCCAACAAATTGTTGGGGGGTTATTTTTAGGCTTTTTTCTCACACTCTTCACAAAGAGTGATGATCCTCATTCCTTTGTTGATGGCGATGATTCGTCCCGGTTGGCCGCATCGTTCGCAGGTTTTCACGCTTAGATTGGCGGCTTCCCAGAGCGTCTTTTCAAATACTTCCAGTTTATCTTTTGGAACGTTATCAACGTAGAACCGCAGTTCGCCAAATTTTTCTTTCACTTGCATAACTTTAATCGGTCCCAGCCGGAGAGCTTCAAGTTTAGCGCAGAACTCACTAATCAGCGGTAGCCATCCGATTCCACAATCAAAACTGTCTACTCCGGACAAAAATGAATACTTCGCTCGTAATTCCTCGTAGCTTTTCATCGCGCGATCTCCTAAGCGCTATAAACATTTTAGCACGAGTTTTGGATAGCTGAAATGCTACAATGAGATTGTCCCGCTAATTAGATTCCGGATCAAATAGTTTACAAAGGGTAAGGCGAATTTCCCTCTGCCGTGGCAGAACGGATGAGCTCACCCACTTAAATACTTAACCCGGGGATCTGATGGCGGGATTTTAGTTTAAGTAAAGTTATTGGCTTTTTTGTTTGGGCTTAAATTTAGAGAGAATCTGCTTAAAAAATGCCTCGGCTGCCCCCTCATGGCCGCGGACAATCATTAGCGAATCATTGCTGTGCTTGGCCAAGACCTCAGCAACACTTCCCAACTTGAAATGGGACAAGAATCTGGGTTGAGCGGAGCCGATAATAATCAGATCATGTTTTTGATTATTGGCCTTTTTCAAAATACTGCCGGCCACCGAGTCTCCCGGTTCCAGACTAATCTCATCAAAATCCTTTCTTTTTAGCTTCAGGGCCTTTAACAGTTCGGTTGGGTCCGGCTTCAGGTAGGAGGGGATTTCCTGGCTGACAATGCCCAGCAAATTCATTTTCGGTTTGTAGTAGTCTTTCAATCCGCCGGCAATCTCTCCGATTTGTTCAATGTACGGGCTGCGCGCTGATGGGTGAACGGCCACCAAAATGGATTGCATCGGTTGAGGATCTTTCACCACCAGCAGATCGCATTTGGATTCCCGAAGGATCCGGTCAATTTTACTGGAAAGCATCACGCCCTTGGTTTGCTTGTAGCCGTACCAATTAAGCATCAACAGATCACAGTCTTCCATTTTTACCACATCCAAAATTACATCTACCACATCGCGGCCGATCAAAATCAGACTGTGAAAATTAATATCCTTTTTCTCGGGTCCGGTTTTTATGTTGTAATCAATAACCCATTGCTGCAGTTGTTCAAAAAGCTTTTTTTCCTGCTCCAGAGTTTTTTGACTAATCATGCTTGGGCTTAGCGCCAGTGACGGAGGAATTTCATGAATCCGGACGATTACCAGCTCGCCGTCAAATTTGCTGGTAAGCGCGAAGGCGGTTTCTGCCAGATTTTTAATTTCCACCATGGAAAGGTATGGGGCCAACGGAAG
>JBBTRE010000029.1:0-5371 GCA_038065375.1 Patescibacteria group bacterium
CTCCTGTCGGAGGGCCGGCCAGGATCAGGCCCCCGGCACCCAGGAAGGGTCGCCGCCTCCTGCCCAGGATGGAGACGCGGAGTTCTCCGAAGTGGTCATGTGAGATGCCACGCAATACCCCCGATTAATTTCGGGGGCTTTTTTACCTACTGCTCCAAATTTTCAATTCAAAGAAGCAGAAAATTTGATCGGCAGTAGCAATCCTGAGCCCGTCGAAGGATACCCACGTTCTCTTGACAAACAGAGAGAAAGTATGCTAATATTGACGAACAATCAGCAATGGCTGATGCGCACCTTAAAACAACCGGAACCAATAGGAGAGTTATGATGATGCCCCGAATCGTTTATTATCTCGTCGGACCCAGGCAGGGAGAAGTGAAAGAAACAATTTTGAAGATCGACGCTACAATCTCTTTGGCAGAGCTTAGTCGGGTAATCTCCGAGAGTTTCCCGGGCGTTCCCGCAGCCGCACTCGTGGTTGAGGTCACTCAGGATTACGATCGAGATACCGGCACTTACCTTGTTGCGAGTGTGCAGATACGGCATCGCGCTGTGCAGCCTGATGGTATAATCCCAACCAAAGGAGTAGCGAACATTGCATCATAATGCAGCGTTCGTTATTCCGACAGGCGCCATACATATCAACCGGCGATCGAAAGATCGAACGAAGCGCGTATTTCTCTTGAAAGGCCTCGGCGCTACACATGTTCGATCTAATGATTCCAAGATTCGCGATGATTCCGACCGAGAGGAGTGGCTTCAAAAATCCCTAGAGAAGATGGGATTAACGAGGGTGATCCGAGATAACAAAGTCAACTACCTTTGGGTCACCGGTTTCGGACCGAAGCCAGTTCGTAGTAATAAGCAGTCACGAGCTTAACCCGCGTAATCAGATGAAAGCGCCATAAACCATTGTTGGAATACGCGCGCCCCGCCTTGTTGCCCCGCCATAGGCACGGCGAACATGCGCGTACTTCCTCCCGCGATCCCGGCACCCCAACAACTAAGACAGTTGTACCGCCGGATGGTCGCGTACAAGCGGATAGGAGGCGGCCAATGGGCCGTTGCCCCTTCGGTTGAGCCAAGTCCCCACTCTCATAGAGTGGGTTTTTTTGCCTTCAAGATTACCGGCTGAGCCCTTCTTGTATTTTTGTCGCGTATGTTATAATATATGCAAACTTTACCAGGAAGTAGAAACTCGACCCGATTATGTTCCACTACGTTTATATTTTACAAAGTAAAAAAACACGCGATTTATACATTGGATATACCAAGGATTTACTCCGTCGTTTTCAGGAACATAATCGCGGCTTAAGTGAGGCGACAAACGACAAACGTCCCTGGCAGGCTATTCACTATGAGGCCTATTTGAATCAACAGGACGCCACAAGACGTGAGAAATATTTGAAAAGTAATCAAGGCAGTCGTTTATTAAAACGGATGTTGAAAGAATTTCTGTATGCTCAAAAAGTCGAGTTTTCACTTCCTGGTAAACCCGAATGATCAAGTTAGAAACGGAGCTTGTAAAAATCCAGGGCATCGGCGAAAAGTTTACAAGTAAGCTTAATAAACTAGGCATCAAGACCGTCAAGGATCTGCTTTGGCATTTTCCGTTCCGTTATGAGGATTATTCCTCAATAGTCAAAATCGTTGATCTCAAACCTAACCAGCCAGCCACGATTAAGGCGGTGGTTAAAAAAATATCCACCCGCCGGTCTTTCAGGAAGAAAATGGTCATCGTGGAGGCCTTGATTGCCGATGAAACCGGAGGTATCCGGGCCGTTTGGTTCAATCAGCCATTTATATCTAAAATCCTGATGCCCGGGCGGCGGGTTAATTTCGCCGGAAAGGTGTCTTTTGCTAACGATGAACTTTTTTTGCAAAGCCCCACTTATGAGCTTCTGCAGACTACAACCGAAACCAAACATACAGCCGGGCTGATTCCGATTTATCCGGAAACTCGCGGTCTGACTTCCAAAGGCATCCGCTTTCTTGTGGGAGCGCTTTTGAAAAATATGGAATTGCCGCCGGATTTTTTACCGGCTTCTATTTTGGAAGATCAGCAATTGCCCGGCCTGGGAACCGCTTTCAAAAATATTCACTTTCCGAGAAGTATTGAGCAGGCGGAAAAAGCCCGCGAACGTTTCGCCTTCGGGGACATCTTCCTGATTCAATTGCTGAATTTACGCCATCGATCCAAGCTGGCCAAAGAGATCGCTCCGGCATTGGCAATTGACCGTTCAATTTTGGATAAATTCTTAAGCCAGCTGCCCTTCGCTCTTACGGGAGCGCAGGAGCGTAGCGTTGAAGAAATATTAACCGATCTTCGCAAGACTCAGCCGATGAATCGTCTATTACAGGGGGACGTCGGATCCGGGAAGACCGTTGTGGCCGCCGCCGCCGCTTTAGCCGCCGCTCACAACAATAAGCAAACCGCCTTTATGGCGCCGACCGAGGTTCTGGTGCGTCAGCATTACCGCACCCTATCTTCCATTTTCAAAAATTATCCGATTGGTATTGCTCTCCTGACCGGAAGTGAATCCAGGGCTTTTTACGGCGATGGGTTAGAGGCGAAAGTTCCCCGGGCGAAACTGTTGGAAGAAATTGCCTCCGGTAAATTAAAGATCATTTTGGGAACGCACGCTCTGATTTCCGAAAGAGAGAAAAAGAAATCTATGGTTTTTGATGATCTGGCCTTGGCGATCGTTGATGAACAACACCGCTTTGGCGTGGAGCAGCGCGCTACGTTGGTCAAAAAGGAAAAATCCGCTGGCCAGCGGACCGGGCGGGAAACTACCGTGCACTTTTTGTCTATGAGCGCCACTCCGATTCCCCGAACTCTTTCGCTGACTCTGTTCGGAGATTTGGATCTGTCGTTGATTGATGAAATGCCGAGCGGCCGCAAGGCGATTTCTACTAAAGTGATTCCGCCGACCAATCGCAGTAAGGCCTATGATTTTATCAGGCAGGAGATCAAGAAGGGGAGGCAGGCGTTTGTGATCTGCCCGCGTATTGCGGCTTCGGAAGCCAAAGAGGAGGGTGTGATTACGATCAGTAAAAAGAAAGATCTTTGGTTAGACGTTAAGAATGTGACCGAGGAATTTGAGCGTTTATCAAAGAAGGTTTTTCCGGATATGCAGGTGGGGATGTTGCATGGGCGTCTGAAGGCCGCAGAAAAAGCTCAGGTAATGGCCGATTTTGCTTCCGGTAAGACTAATGTCTTAGTTTCCACTTCCGTTGTTGAGGTCGGAGTGGATGTGCCAAACGCCACCATAATGATGATTGAGGGGGCGGATCGTTTCGGGTTGGCTCAGCTTTATCAATTCCGTGGCCGGGTTGGCCGGGGCGAGCATCAATCTTATTGCTTGCTCTTTACTGACTCCACTGCCCAGACTACCTATCAGCGTTTAGAAGCCCTGATTCAGGCGAAGAACGGCTTTGAGTTGGCTGAAAAAGATTTGGAAATCCGCGGCCCGGGAGAATTTTTGGGAGATAAACAGACCGGCATTCCGGATTTAGCGATGCGTTCGCTGAATAACGTAGTTTTAATTAAAAAAGCTCGCGCCGCGGCGGAAGACACTTTGAAGCAAGATCCGGAACTGAAGGGGGCGGCTGCCTTACGGACACACCTGGCTTCTTTTGAAAAGACGATTCACTTTGAGTAGAATTTAGCGGAACAAAAACTTTTCTCGTAAACTTTTGAAGAAGTAATTTTTTTCTACCTCAGCCAGAGTTACCATCTTGGGCGATCGGCCGATTTTTACTATATCCCCGATTTCCAGAGGAAACGCCGCTTCGCCGTCCGAGATCAAGAGAACATCGGCCGCTTTTTTGTCTTTTGTGAGCAGAAGCCCGCGTTTACGGAAGTTAGTTATTTCCAGGTGTAGTTTAGTTTCCGGACGGACCACGATACTGGGAGTCGGAAGATTGTGGTCCAGGATTTCACTGACAATCATTGCCTGAATATCCGGTTCAATAATTGGTCCATGGGCGGATAGGTTGTAGGCGGTAGAGCCGGTAGGGGTCGCCACCAAAATTCCGGTTCCGTGAACGTTCTGCACCACTTCGCCTTCAATGTTCACCGCTATCTCTACCAAACCCAGCGGATTTTCCGCGGCTAAATCATTAAGGGCAATGGTGGAAAAAACCTTTTTGCCTTTTCGGATTACTTCCGCGGACAGGATCATTCTGGCGACCGGGCGGTAGTTGCCCCGCAAGAATTCTTTCAGAGCCGGCAGGAATTTCTTCGGTTCGCGCGCCGAGGCCAAGAATCCGACCCGGCCTAAGTTTAACCCGAAAATAATCGGTTTCTGATGCTTGCGGGCCGCCTCCAAAATGGTGCCATCGCCGCCTAAGACCAAAATGGATTCCGGGCTTTTAACCCCGATCCGGACTTTGGGCAGATTCGTTTTCAGCCATCCGGAGATCTTCTTCTTCCATTGAATGGCGCGCGGGTCTTCTTGCCGATGGAAGAAATTAATGGTTTTAATTTGACGGGCCATAAGTTTGTTGCTATATTAGTGTAAGATAAACACTTATAGAAATCAATGCCTGGTTTAAAGAATTTCGGCTTTTTTCCGGTGGCGGTCGCGGTTCCACCGTTGAAAGTCGGTAACGTAGAATTTAATACGGAACAAATCAGCCAATTCGCTACCCGAGCGGCCAAAAATGGAGCGGCTTTGATAGTTTTTCCGGAATTAGCGCTAACGGGCTATACGTCGGCCGACCTCTTCCATCAGCGGGTTTTGCTGGCGGAAATCCGCCCGGCTATTGAACGTCTGGAGAAATTGTCCGGTAAAATCGGGGCGGTTTTGGTGGTAGGCGCGCCGATTGAAATATCTGGGAAGCTTTTTAATTGTGGAGTAGTGATCAGCGGCGGCCGCGCGCGCGGCATTGTGCCTAAAAGCTACATTCCCGGATATAAAGAATTCTATGAAGAGCGCTGGTTTTCCGCGGCCCGGGATTTAAAAGTAAAAGAAATCAATTGGGGAGGCCGAAAAATTCCGGCCGGCACTGATTTGTTATTCCGCATTGCGGGTTATCCGGAGGCAATCTTAGGAATTGAGATTTGCGAAGATCTCTGGACCCCGATTCCGCCGAGTTCCTTCCAGGTAATTCACGGCGCTAATATTGTAGCCAATCTTTCCGCTTCCAATGATCTAGTCGGGAAATCCGATTATCGCCGGGATTTGGTGGTCCAGCAATCCGCCCGCGGTATCTGCGGTTATTTATACGCGTCCTGCGGAGTGGGGGAATCCACTACCGATCTGGTTTTCGGTGGTCACGCGATGATCGCTGAAAATGGCGGGTTATTAGCTGAATCCAAGCGATTTGTTCGCGAGGGTGAATTGGTATTCTCTGAAATTGATTT
>JBBTRE010000029.1:5381-10731 GCA_038065375.1 Patescibacteria group bacterium
TTGGAGCATCTCGCACACGATCGCGCGAAGATGACCAGTTTCAGCGAAGCCGTCCACGACATTCCCGAGAAAAATTTTCGGATTATTGATGCTTCGGCGAAGATCGCCGCTGACTGGGAGATGCGGCGTCAGATTAACCCGAGCCCATTTGTCCCGCAAAATCCCGCCGAACGAGATAAGCGATCGGAAGAAATATTTTCTATTCAAACTGCCGGTCTGGCTAAGCGCATGGAGCAAGTTCGCCGGAAGAATTTTATCATCGGGCTCTCCGGTGGCCTGGACTCCACGTTAGCTGTTTTGGTGGCGGCTCGGACTGCCGATTTACTGAAACTGCCGAGAAAAAATATTTATGCCTTGACGATGCCCGGCTTCGCCACCACCAAGCGGACCAAGTCTAACGCCATCAAGTTAGCGGAAGTATTGGGTATTCATATTGAAATCGTTGATATCACCAAAGGCGCCAAGCAACAGTTGAGGGATATCGGCCACGACGGAAAGAGTCAGGACGTTACTTTTGAAAATGTTCAAGCGCGTTATCGCACTATGACTCTGATGGACAAAGCCAATCAGATGGGCGGGATCGTGGTTGGTACCGGCGATCTGTCGGAAATAGCTTTAGGTTGGAATACTTTCACCGGCGATCAAATTTCTCATTATGGTGTTAACGCGGGCGTGCCGAAAACCCTGGTTCGTTATTTGGTGGAGTGGGTGAGTGAGCAAAAAGAATTCGTTTCTGCTAAAGAAGTTTTGAGTGATATCCTAGACACACCTATTTCGCCCGAGCTGGTTAAATTGAAAGGCGACAAAGAAATAACTCAAAAAACGGAAGATTTAATCGGCCCATATGAATTGCACGACTTTTTCCTGTATCACCTAGTTCGCTGGGGTTCTGCTCCAAGTAAGATTCTGCTTTTAGCCGGGCGGGCCTTTGGGAGGAAATATTCTCCGGCGGTTATCAAAAAGTGGTTGACGCTGTTCGTCACCAGATTTTTTTCCAATCAGTGGAAGCGCTCCGTGATGCCGGACGGCCCGAAGGTGGGATCGGTTGTTCTTTCTCCGCGCGGTGATTGGCGAATGCCGTCGGATGCCGATGTAAGTTTGTGGTTAAAGGATCTAAATAAGAAATAACCCCATGTCCGCGTTTAAATTACACGTACACGTTCCGCCCGCAGTTACCGCCGATACCGTTATTTTTACTATCACGGACGGCAAACTTAAGGTTTTGTTGGTGAAAAGAAGCCGGCCGCCTTTTGTTAATTCCTGGGCCTTACCCGGAGGTTTTGTCCGAGAAACTGAAACTACCGAGAAGACTGCCCTGCGGGTTTTAAAAGATAAAGCCGGAGTCAGTTCAGTTTATCTGGAGCAGTTGTATAGCTTTGACGAGCCCGGGCGGGATCCGCGCGGACGAGTGCTTACCGTCGCCTACTTTGCGCTGGTGGATTTTGCGAAAATAAAATTTGTCGAAGAGAAAAATCATGAGCCATCAGCTTTCTTTGGTACGCGCTCTTTGCCGAAACTAGCTTTTGATCACGCGAAAATCATTTCTTACGCTCTCCAGCGTCTGCGTTACAAAGTGGAATATACCAACGTGATTGCTAATCTATTACCGCGTCAGTTTACTTTAAGTCAGCTTCAAGAGGCCTATGAAGTTATTTTGGGGCACAAACTGGACAAGCGGAATTTTCGGAAGAAATTTTTGACTCTGGGGTTGGTTAAACCGGCCAATGCGAAAGTATCAGGAGCCCGGCATCGCCCCGCCCAGCTGTTCAGTTTTTCCAAAGGGGGGATGGTGGAGTTGAAACGCTTTTTTTGATGACTGCGGCGTAGAATCGGCGACCTCACGTATTTTATGGAAAATCGTCATATGTGCTCGCATATTACCACGCACTATTGACAAGATAGGCTCAATCATGCTATATTCACGGAAGTTAGCAAGTCCGCCATTCGGCGGATAAAAATTGATAACCCAAACCAAGGAGGTTGCCGTGAGCGGAAAAAAGAAGAATCCGGAAGGTGTCGAAATGAGTGGAGATCTCACAGAAGTCTGCGAATCCGCCGAAAAGGAAGTTGCGAAAATCGGAGAGTTGGAAAAGCAGCTTTCGGAGGCGAAGCAGGCACACAGGAGCGATCTGGAAACGTTGCGTTCCGAAGTCGGCGAGAAGATTACCGGACTTCAGCAGTTCTGCGACCGGATTGATCAGGCTATCGCCAAGATTGGTGAGGTCAAAATTGTCCAGCGTTCCTGCCCCTTTCCTATCTGGAAAACCATCCAGCTCGGGACCCACAAGAACCCAGAAGCTCTCCGCCAGGCCATCGTGGGCAAGAAGAACCAGATCTCCGGCTGGGGCAATGACATCCTGAAAAGGATTTCGGTCAGCCCCAAGGAGACGGAAATCCATCTGGTCAAGATGACGGTCGCCGAACTGGGACTTCCCAGCGGTGGCACCAGAGATCAGATCTACGCCAAAGCCAAAGAACTTGGCTTGGAACTCTGCCCTGCCGAAGCCGGCCCCCAGCTCCGTCTCCAATACCAGGATCAGCCCTACAAGGAATGGATTCTGATCGGAATGGAGCCAATCACTGACTCGGACGGCAGCCCGAACGTGTTCGGCGTGGAGCGTTTTAGCGATGGGCATTGGCTCAACGCGAGCTACGGCAACGCTGTCGACTTCTGGAATCCCGAGCGCCACTGGGTGTTTGCCCGTCGCAAGTAGCTCTTAGTCTTTAGATCCTTTGCTCTTGTCCTTTGACCCTTTGTCCCCGCCCGCCCACATCTGCAAAGTTGTGGCGGGCGGGGGTTTTTGTTTTTATGGCGTGTTAAGATAATTTTGGTATTAGGCGAATATGCGAGGGATTAAGGTTCCTTGCTGCCGAATCCAGTATCCGCGCGCCGAGAGTATTTCCGATTATGATTGGGAATAGAGTGGCGCGCGCAGAACTCTAAAAAATAGAGATACTTGGTATAAGGGGCTAGCGTATTTTAGATACGGAATTCGATACAACCCCAAGAGTACTCAAGGGGTGGTGGCGTAGACGGCCTCTTATATAAAACTGCCTCGAACGGCAACCCGAACGTGTTCAACGTGGAGCGTAATAGCGATGAGCATTGGCTCAACGCGAACAACGGCAACGCTGACAACTTCTGGAATCCCGAGAACCACTGGGTGTTTGCCCGTCGCAAATCTCTTTATTTCTCTCCCCGCTTTTTAGCGGGGAGAGTTTTGTTTCTGGAGCTTCCCCCTCCAGCCGCCAAGCATTTTGCCTAACTCGTCAATCTTCAGTGAAAGTTGGATATATTTTTTGTCGTCCAATGATTTATTCTCCCAGAGAACCATTGTTAAAACTTTTAGCGTGTCTACTTTCATAATTGCCAAACTTAAATAAGGTAGTTTCTTTTCTTTTGCAATAAAACCCGCAGCGGCCACCGTTTCTATAATTTCTACAAAAAGCGAGTCAATCTTTTGACCGAGAGAATATTTATGCGTTTTTGGTAGAATTTGGTAGTAAGAATACCAAAGCGCATAGCCATCTTTTATTTTATGCAACAAAGGCAAAATCGTCGGTGGGGGGGGCGTTATAGGTAGAATTTTGTTCCGTCATAATTTTGAGGATATTATTTCTATTGAAAATCTTTTGGTCGCATGGAAAGAATTTTTGCAAGGGAAGCGGGCTAAGAAAGATGTGCAGGAATTCAGATTTAACCTAATAGACAACATTCTACAGTTTCATGAGGAACTATCAAGCCAAAAATACAATCACGGCGGCTATTATCAATTCCGGATTGCCGATCCGAAGCCGCGAATAATCCACAAAGCCAATGTCCGCGACCGGCTTGTTCATCACGCCATCCATCGTTTGCTTTACCCATTTTTTGATAAAACTTTTTTCGCCGATTCATATTCCTGCCGGGTAGGAAAAGGAACTCATCGCGCGCTGAATAGGTTCCGGGCGATGGCCTACAAAGTCAGCAAGAACCACACCAAAACCTGCTGGGTTTTGAAATGCGATATCAAAAAATTCTTTGACAGCATCAATCACGACATTCTTCTCAAAATCCTGAAGTCATATATTCCCGACCAGAAGATAATTTGGCTTTTGGAGAATATTTTGAATAGCTTTTCAACGAAGCCCGGATTCGGCTTGCCGCTCGGCAACCTCACCTCACAGCTATTTGCCAATGTATATATGAATCAGTTTGACCAGTTCGTGAAACATAAATTGAAGATTAAAAACTATGTGAGGTATGCCGATGACTTCGTGATTTTATCTCAAGGCAAGGAACGATTAGAAAAACTCATTCCCGAAATTCAGGACTTTCTCGGGGAGAAGCTCAAACTATTTCTCCACCCGGACAAAGTTTTCCTAAAAACATTTGCCTCTGGAGTGGATTTTCTCGGCTGGGTGCATTTTCCGGATCATAGGACTCTGCGGGCCGTCACCGGGCGGAGAATGTTCCGGAGATTAAAAGAAAATCCCAATGAGAAATCCCAGCAGTCTTATCTGGGGATGTTGGGGCATGGGAATGCCTCAAGAATAGCGAAACTTCTCTAACTTTTCCGAAACCCTAGCGAGCTTAATCGGCTTTGGAGGTTTTTGTATAATATCTCATAACAAAAACCCGATTAGCGTGAGCGACAAGCGGAGTTCGCCGCCGGAGCGAACGGAGTGGGTTGAGGGAGGATAGAGAAGTTTAGCGCTTTCGTTAACGAAAGCGGCGGACCGGGCTTACCTTATTGACTTTCGGTTTCGCTCCGCGTTATAGTGTAGCCAGTACACTAACAAGAAAGAGGCAGCCAGTGCGCATCCGAACCTTCAGCATTCTTGCCGGCAGTGAAGCCTGCAATGCCCGTTGCCCATTTTGTATTTCCAAACAGACCCCGCCGAATGGTGTTGAGCTGAAAGAACCGGAAGTGAATTGGCGGAATTTTGATGTGGCCTGCCGGCTGGCTCGGCGCAGTGGTGTTACTACCGCGATGTTTACCGGTAAGGGTGAGCCGACTCTTTTTCCCGATCAGATTACGAAGTTCCTGGAGAAGATGGAGAAGTACGAATTTCCGCTGATTGAAATTCAGACCAACGGAATTATGCTGGCGGAGAAACCAGAAAAGTATGAGCCACATCTGCGGCGCTGGTATGAACTCGGTCTGACTACAATCGCTATTTCCGTCGTCCACTATGATCCGGAAAAGAATCGTCAAATTTATCTGCCTCATCGCGAGAAATATATTGATCTGGAGCAGTTGATTGTCGCTTTGCACGCCATTGGATTTTCTGTCCGACTTACTTGTATCGCCGCCCACGGTTTCATTGATTCTGTTGAGGAATTGAAGAAGCTGGCGGATTTTGCCAA